>CATEMS010000116.1 GCA_949507465.1 Flavobacteriaceae bacterium | reverse complement strand
TTAGGTGTTTTAGTTTTAATGTTGCATCTGTAGCGTTACTTATAAGCTCACGTAAAAATATTTCGTGATCACTGTATAAAAACTTTTTGATAAGCGGGAAAATATTTTCTACCGATACATTGATAGTTCCTTTACTCATTTTTGTATGATTTATTTAATTATGGTTTAATTTATGCGGAAATATTACATTCCACAACTTACTTGTCAAAGAAAATACCACATTTGATTTTGTGACAGGTTGTCATTTGTTTTGTTTTTTAACACAACATTGTGTTTCACAAATATTTAAATTAATGGAGCGTTTTGTATTTTTACCGCACTAAATATTTCTTACCATGGCAACAAAGAAAACACCTACAACAAGCACAAAAAAAAAGACGGATAAAACCAAAGCAATTACTAAAGATACAATCATTTCTGCATATATGGAGTATGTGCTTATCAATGAAAAAACACCTAAAAGCATATATAAGTTTGCCAAAGAGCATGGCATGACAGAAGCAGATTTTTATAAATTTTTTGGAAGCTTCGAGAGTTTACAACAAGGAATCTGGACTGCATTTTTTGATAATGCCATGAAACTTGGTCAAAAAAATCCTGAGTATGCTACCTTCAACAATCAAGAAAAAATGCTCACTTTTTTCTTTGTCTTTTTTGAATTGTTGACAGCCAATAGAAGTTATGTCATGTTTGCCTTAAAAGAACATGGGGATATGATGAAAAATTTATCACAGTTAAAATCTTTGCGATCTCATATCAAAGAGTTTGCAGCTGGTTTGATTGAACAAAAAAATGAGGAAAAGTCGTTTAAAATATTAAAACAGCCAGTATCTGTTTTTAGTGAAGGTGCCTGGTTACAAACACTTTTTATTATCAAGTATTGGATGGAAGATACTTCTGCCTCTTTTGAAAAAACAGATGTTGTGATAGAAAAATCTGTTCGTGCCATTTTTGATGTTTTTGAGACCAGTCCCCTTGAGAGCGTTCTTGATTTTGGAAAGTTTTTGTGGAAAGAAAAAATGAACTAGTTTTTTGACAAGAATTATTAAAAACCTTTGTTGCAAAAAAAATACGCTGCACATACCCCCAAAAACAACTTTACCCCATGAAAACAATAGATAATATCCCTACGGGTAAAATGTCACGAGCAACACGACTGGTTAAAACGGGTGTTAAAGTTGGTCTCAATCAACTTAAATACTACGGAGATACACTGGTTGATCCCCAAAATGCCAAAGAGAAACTCAATCAAAAAAATGCTACTGATATCTACGATGGGCTTAAAAGCTTAAAAGGTTCTGCCCTTAAAGTTGCCCAGATGTTGAGCATGGAAAAAAATATTTTACCCAGAGCATACGTAGAGCAATTTTCACTTTCTCAATTCTCTGTGCCGCCATTATCGGCACCTCTGGTGCGAAAAACTTTTTTTAAATATTTCGGAAAATATCCTGAAGATTTGTATGATCACTTTGATTCAAAATCGATCGCTGCTGCTAGTATTGGCCAAGTTCACCAGGCCACAAAAGATGGAAAAAAATTAGCTGTAAAAATCCAGTATCCAGGAGTTGCAGATAGCATCAGTAGTGATTTGGCCATGGTAAAACCAGTTGCTATAAAAATGTTTAACATCAAGGGTAAGGACAGTGACAAATATTTCCAAGAAGTGGAACAAAAACTTCTTGAAGAAACCAATTACACCCTAGAGGTTAAACAAAGCAGGCAAATGGTAACAGATTGCATGCACATTGAACATTTACTATTTCCCAACTACTACCCAAACCTCTCTAATGAACGAATCATCACCATGGATTGGATGGATGGAGAACATTTAAGCGTGTTTACAAAAAAAAATACCAATAAAAAATTAGCAGACCAATTAGGACAAGCACTGTGGGATTTTTATATGTTTCAAATGCATGAATTAAAAAGAGTACATGCAGATCCTCACCCAGGAAACTTTTTAGTGACTTCAAAGGGTGATTTAGTTGCGATAGATTTTGGTTGTATAAAGGAGGTTCCTGATGCATT
>CATEMS010000115.1 GCA_949507465.1 Flavobacteriaceae bacterium | reverse complement strand
GTCGTTAAATCAAAGATGCCAAAACCATCGTTGGGTAAATCGTCACAAATGTTATATTTGGAAGGAGTTGTAGCGCTGGGTGCTACAACAACAAAGACCTCGAAGCTATTTGTGATAAAACAAGTTGGTGTATCAATACTCTCTACCCGAACAAATATTGTCTCTCCTGGTGCAGGTATTGTATAATTTGTTGGCAATGGGTTGATGCCTAGATCTGCATTGGCTTGAGAAGTGTGATAGGTAACATTAAAAAATATTGGATCTTGAATACCAAGGGCTTCAGCATCTTTTAATGCAGGTAGATTTATGGAAACTGATCCTGTTGCGTCCAAATCACAAAAACTTATATCTGTCATAGGACCGGCAGTAACCGGAGAGAAATTCAATAAGAAAGATTCAACAGCAAAACAAGTTTGGGTTAAATTTTCTATGCGTACAAAAATTTGTTCTAAGATTCCCGTTATGGGGTAAGCAGTTGGGGTTAAAATTGGTGCTGCACCAGAGGTTGCATCTGCAATAGAGTTGTGATAGGATATTACAAACTCTGAAGGATCTTGAGCTCCCAAAACAATTGCATCGTTTATGGTTAAATCAAAAATCCCAGTATTGGTTCCGTCGTCACATTGAAACAAATCATTGGGGGTATTGGCAATAGGCTGTAAGTTATACGTAATTAGGACATCATCTGAGGCAATACATGTTAGATCTACAGGATTAAATACTTCAACACTGTAGGTCCCAGAATTTGGAGAGGAGACGGTAAAGGTATCATCACCAATAGTGCTTGGACCTTGTGAAACTGCATTATAAAACCACTCATAAGATAGTCCTGGAGCACCGGCAGTATCTGCAGTTAAAATAATATCACCTGTAGCACAGGTATCTTGATCTAAGCCCAAATCTACACTAACTGGAAAAAAATTAATGAAAAATGATGCGGTATCAGAACATGTATTTAAACTAATTACATTTATATCATCAATAACTATATCATTCCCACAAGCACCAAAAAAATCATTTATCAAAACGATTTGAATGGTTGTATTTGCTCCAGTATTAAAATTAAGAGCATAGGTATTCCAATCTGGTTCTGAACCATTAGGAACAACACCTGTTGTTTCAGTTGCCAAGACAACTCCGGAGGCATCTTGTACCTGGTAGATCAGCCTTGAAGGCACTCCAGTTCCTGGACACAAATTAGTATCTACGTCATACATGGTAGTCATTGAGAAATCAAAAGTATGATTTGTGTTGGCCGGAACTGTAAAATCTCTTCTGTAGAGCTCTGTTTGGTTTATATCTTCAGAAAAATCAAAGAAAATCATTCTTCCATTTATATCTCCAACAGTATAGTCTTCCATCTCTTGATGCCAACCAGGGTTAAGACCTGTAGATATATTTGTAACCACATAGTCGTTGGGATTCATACCTCCTGCCCCATTAAAAGTCTGATTTGTGTATGGGTGAGTTACCCGACCCAGACCTGTACCAAAATCTTCTATAAACGCATCGGTTTGATCTGGAGTCTCTATGCGTACAAATATTTCCTCGACAGCACCTGTGATAGGGTAAGCAGCTGAATTAAGTATTGGTGCTGCGCCACTATTGGCATCTGCAGCTGAATTGTGATAACTAATGTCATAAATTGCTGGATCTTGAGCGCCTAGAACAACAGCATCATTAACCGTTAAATCAAAAACACCTGTGTTAGTGCCATCATCACACTGGAATAAATCGTTGGGTTGGTTGGCTACAGGAGGATCTGTATAGGTTACCTCTACTTGATCTGTAACGATACAGGTTGGATCTAGAGGATTGAAAACTTCTACACTATAAGTTCCAGAATTTGGTGCCGTAACAGTAAAGGTAATAGCATCAATAGCACTTGGGCCTTGGGAAACACCGTTGTAAAACCACTGATAAGATAATCCTACAACTCCTGCAGCATTTGCAGTAAGAGTTATATCATTTGTGGTACATGTTTGTTGATCTTCACCCACACTTACCGTAATTGGAAAGAAGTTTAGCGAAAAAGATTCTGTGTCAAAACAAATACCCGTTGTGTCTGTAATACGAACAAATATTTGCTCTACAGTACCCGTTATAAGATAGGTGGTTGGATTTAAAATCGGTGAAGCACCACTTGCAGCATCAAAGGCAGTATTATGGTAGGTAATGATGAAGTCTTCAGGAAGTTGAGTACCTAAAACCACTGGGTCATTTTGAGTTAAATCAAAAATCCCTGTATTGATACCATTATCACACTGATATAAATCATCAGGTGTATTGGCAATAGGTTGATTGTTAAAAACAATTGTGCTCTCATCTGAGAGAACACATGTGATGTCTGCAGGATCAAAGACCTCAACAGAATAAACACCAGAGTTTGGGAAAGTTACTGTAAAAGTATCATCTCCAATAGTACTTGGTCCTTGTGATACTGCATTGTAAAACCACTCATAGGAAAGTCCTGGTGTACCATCTGTATCTGCTGTTAATACAATTGAGGTAGTGTCACAAGTTTGTTGATCCTCCCCCAGATCTAGTGTAAAAGGATTTGACGTTGTAATAAGTACATCATCCTCAACCACGGTGATAGCGCCGTCACAATTTAAATAAGCTGCGCGTGCAGTGTAGGTTTCATCTCCAGATGGACAAACCGTGATATCTGGGGTATTACCTATAACTTCTCCTGCGCTATTTAACCAATCAAAAGTCACATTTGATGGGCCATTTGGTGTAAATCGCCATGCCTCTGGGTTGGAAGACGATACCTCCCAATCTCCAGTATTACGTCCTGGAGGGGTATATCCTAGATTCCCTGCTTGATTCTGGATTCCTATAACGGCATTACCGTCATTCCAAGAACAGCCAGATGGCCTGGACAAAACATACACCTCGATTACATTGGTGGTCTCATAAATAACCATCTGAGAGGTTAAACGTAGTTCGTTACAACCAAAATAAAATATATTTGGCATACTCACTACCATGGTTCGGCAAGGGGCCTCCCCTAAAACTTGATAGTTTATATCAGAAGTTGGTGGGCTTGGGAATGGATTTACATCCATATAAACCCCAAATATGGTATTGCTAAATAATTGATTATCTGGTATAGACTCGTCAAAACTCCATTCACAAAATCCACCAGGTGGGTTCGAATTTAAATCAAAAGAGATGACACCATTAGATCCAATAACAATCTCATCATAGGTGCCCCCAAAAAAACAAAAGTTAAAAGGCAAGTCAATGGCTGGTGACCAAACATCATCAGTATCTACAGAAACAGGAGTTCCCCCTATAAAAGGAAAAGGTGCATAAGGTATTGATGTAATCTCATAACTTGTGGTTTCACCAGTTTGCAAAAAAGTTGCTGATAAATCTACACAGCCTCCACTTGCACAATTTACGTTTGCATCTTCACCAGCGTCCACATTTGGGCAACCAGGACCTTGAGAAAATCCGTTTGTAAATGCCAGCAAAAGCATTGTTGTTAGTAGAAGTAAATTGCTTAATTTTAATTTTTTCATAGCTTGTTAATAACGTTTGAAAATTAAGAAAATTTTATGAAAGCACAACAACATTGAACGATAAAATATTGGCTCCCAATGGGAGATTGCCTGTAGATATTTTAATATCTTTGCAAAGTTCATTTATAGCACAATAAATAGAAATAATGGAAATAAAAAACAAGTTTCAAACACCTGAGGAAAATGATTTTGATCATCACAGTGCAAGTCACCAAACACCTCTAAGAAAAGATGCTTTTGATATCTCTGATACTGATAAAATTGAAAGCATTACAGATGATGTGAGACGCATCATGAATACTTTAGGGTTAGACCTCACTGATGATAGTCTTAAAGATACCCCTAAGAGAGTTGCCAAAATGTTTGTGAGTGAAATATTTGGTGGCTTACACCCAGATAGAAAACCAAAAGCATCCACATTTGAAAATAAATACAAGTACAATGAAATGCTTGTTGAAAAAAATATCTCTTTGTACTCTACCTGTGAGCATCATCTGCTGCCTATTGTTGGAAAAGCGCATATTGCTTATATCTCAAATGGTACAGTAGTTGGCCTTAGTAAAATGAACCGGATTGTAGACTACTTTGCCAAAAGACCACAAGTCCAAGAGCGCCTAACGATACAAATTGTAAAAGAGTTGCAAAAGGTATTAAACACCCAGGATGTTGCCTGTGTGATAGATGCTAAACATTTGTGCGTAAACTCAAGAGGAATCAGGGATATAGATTGCAGCACAGTTACAAGTGAATTTGGTGGTGCTTTTAAAAATATAGATAGAAAAAGAGAGTTTTTGGATTATATCAAATTTGACACTTCTTTTTAGTAGTTTTATATGCATCTAAATTTGAGCACCTAGCAATAAAAAAATGGAACTCCATACCACACAAACACTCTACATCTATAACTCTATCTCAAAAAAGAAAGAGAAGTTTACTCCCCTAAACAAAGGAGCGGTAGGGATGTATGTTTGTGGACCCACCGTGTATAGTAATGTACATATGGGAAATTGCAGAACATTCTTATCTTTTGATTTGGTATTCCGGTATTTAAAACACCTGGGGTATAAAGTTAGATATGTTCGTAACATTACAGATGCAGGTCACCTAGAAAATGATGGAGAGAGTGGTGAGGATC
>CATEMS010000114.1 GCA_949507465.1 Flavobacteriaceae bacterium | reverse complement strand
TTCTTTTTTGGGCTCTGGTGTATTTTCTTCCATCTGCTGAGGGGCCTCTTGCTGATCTTCAGCAGGAGTTATCTCTGGTTGCCCTTCAGACATGTTTTTCATCTCATCTTCTATCATTTCATAGAATTGATCAATTTTTGGAAGAATTAATATTTTTGTTCTTCTATTTCTGGATCTGTTTTCTGGAGTGTCATTAGCAACAAGTGGAAGGTACTCTCCACGACCAGCGGCTATTAATTGCTCTGGTTTTACACCCAAGTCTTGTAGTACTCTTACAATAGATGTAGCACGTTTCACACTAAGGTCACAGTTGTCTTGCAAAACACTACCAGAGTAGGGTACATTATCTGTATGACTCTCTACCATAGCCTCAAATTCTGGCTTTCCATTTATAACAGTGGCAACCTTTCCAAGAATTTCTTTTGCTCTTGGGGTTACATTATAGCTTCCTGTGGCAAAAAGTACTTTATCGCTAAGGGAAATAAATACCACACTTTTCTCAACATTGATCTCGATGTCTTGGTCATTGATCCCTACTTCTTTTTTCAGGCTTGTTACAAGGGCAAGGGTTACACTATCTTTTTTGGTAAGTGCATCTTGTAATCTTGAAATTTTCAGATCTTTTTCTTTTAAGCTCTCCAATGATTTTTCAAGATTTGTTGCTCCTTTTGTTGTTAAAACAGTCATCTCTTGAGATGTTTTAATAAGGTCTTGATTTGTTTTACGCATGTCAGCCAGGCGCTCCTCTAAAGATTGAAGTCTAGCCATTGCTGTTGCTTTATCTTTATCACAGGCATTTAAGAGCACAGTTGCAGTGTTGAGTAAATCTTTATTTTTTTTGTAGTTGGATTCTAATGCTTTGTATTTTTTTGATGTAACACAAGACGGAAATAAAAACATTCCGCAAGTGGCAAGGATAAGAAGTTTTTTCATGGTTGATTGGGTTTTATTAATATGTAAAACAAACAAAATTCAAAAATATTGCCATTGGCAACTTAATTTATATTACTTTTTGTTGTGATTTAATGCGATAAAAGTAGTTTTTTTTCTGATGAAATACATCCAAACAATAGATTTTATTTGATAGTAAGCAATCTTTTTTGTGTCTTTACTTCTTTTACTTAAAAATTTTGGTGCAAGGCTATAAAATGAAAGATGCGCTTTAAATACAGCTATAAAATGAGATGGTTTACCGCTTATCAAAAATTGCCAAGCTGCCAATGCATCTAAAAGCATTCTTGTAAAAAGAATTACCCAAACCTTAGGGCTGTTGTTGTTTTTTAACATCACCAGCAGCGAATTTCTAAAATTATAAAACGTTTTTTTAGGATTTTCTGCACCAAGGGTGGCTCCTCCAAGATGATAGACCGTGGAGTTACCTGTATATTGAATACGTCCTCCTTGTTGTTGCATGCGCCAACACAGGTCTATTTCTTCTTGGTGAGCAAATAAATCTTCATCAAACCCTCCAGCTTTTATAAAGGCCTCTCTTTTTAGGGCTATACAGGCGCCACTGGCCCAAAAAATTTGGCGCGTGTCATTGAATTGTCCTGTGTCTTTTTCTAGGGTATTGAATATGCGTCCTCTACAATAGGGATATCCCAAAAAATCTATGTAACCCCCACCTGCACCCGCATACTCAAAGTACTCTTTATTTTTGTAGTCTAGTATTTTTGGTTGCACCCCAGAGATATTCTTTGAGGTCTTAAAAACCTCCATAATAGGTGTGAGCCAACCCTTGGTAACTTCAACATCACTGTTTAGAAGTACAAAAATATCTTCTGTTAACTCTTTTAAGGCGTCATTGTATCCTTTTGCATAACCTCCGTTTTGGGTATTATTGATAAGATGTACAGATGTAAAATGCTCTTTTATATACGCAACACTGTCATCTGTAGAGGCATTGTCTGCTACATACAAATTTGCTTGCTTTGAATAGGCTATCACACTTGGTAAAAACTGCTCAAGTAGTGTTTTACCATTATAATTGAGTATGACTATTGCTACCTTCATGGATGTAAAAATACTAGGTTTATTTTTGATACTCTGGTAGGATCTCTAAAAATGAATACCGCTGGTTTTGTAAATCCATCCTGCAATAATAATGATCTATACCATTTGTAACCATTAAAAAAGTACTTTGTAAGGCCAAATTATAACGAGCAATTTGATCAAAGGTATCTTGAGAAATGTTAATACTATCTGCCTTACATTCTACAACAAGGTGTATACTACCGTCTGGATTAAAAGTTACAATATCATAGCGTTTGGTAGTACCGTGGAGCTTAAATTGTTTTTCAACATTAATGAGTGATAGGGGTATTTTTAGCTCTTTTATTAGGTAGTGTATGGTATTTTGTCTTACCCATTCCTCTGGGGTGAGAACAATGAACTTTTTTCTCACAACATCAAAAATCAATGGTTTGTTTTCCCTATTTTTGAATCGAAATGAATACTGCTTAAAGTTGAGCTGCCGCATGAGGTAAAAATAATCTTTATTGGAAGATTAGCTTTGTAAAAACTACTTAACTTGTGCTTTACTTGCTAACATTGAATTTCTATTTATGTCTGCACAAGCAAAAGAAATTGTAAAAAATATCAAACAAGGTGTTATTGCTCCAATCTATTTTTTAATGGGTGAGGAAGCTTTTTACATTGATGCTATTTCAAACTATATTGAAAAAACTGTTTTGGATGAGAGTGAAAAAGGCTTTAACCAAATGGTTTTATACGGCAGGGATGTAACTATAGACGATATTGTAAGCAATGCCAAGCGCTATCCAATGATGGCCCAAAGGCAGGTTGTGATTGTCAAAGAAGCCCAAGATCTCTCTCGTACTATTGAGAATTTGGTGTCTTATGTAGAGAATCCTCAACCCACCACTGTTTTGGTTATTTGCTACAAATATAAAAAGCTAGATGCCAGAAAAAAGTTGAGTAAGGCCCTCAAAAAATCAGGTGTTTTGTTTGATAGTAAAAAACTCTATGAAAATAAAATTCCAGATTTTATACAAGCAACACTTGCTGGTAAAGGATATACTATTACTCCAAAAGCTTCATTGATGTTAACAGAGTTTTTGGGTACAGATCTTGGAAAAATAAATAATGAGCTTCAAAAGTTACAGCTTATTCTGAATCCCGGTGCTCAAATAACACCAGAGATTGTAGAACAAAATATTGGCATTAGTAAAGACTTCAATAATTTTGAATTACAAAAAGCCATTGGGGAGAGAAACATTCAAAAAGCTTACGCAATCATTCAATATTTTGGACAAAATCCAAAAAACAATCCTATTGTTATGACAGTTTCTTTGTTGTATGGGTTTTTTGTAAAACTCTTAAAATACCATGCTGTTTCTAACAAAGCAAATGCCGCTAAAGCCCTTGGTGTTAATCCGTATTTTATTAATGATTATCAAGTAGCTGCCCGTAATTATCCCATGAAAAAGGTGAGCGTGATTATAAGCGCCATTCGGGATATTGATATGAAAAGCAAAGGTGTTGGAGCCTCCAACACACCACAGGCAGACCTTTTAAAAGAATTGCTTGTTGCTATATTTAACTAAGAAGCTAATCTACTCTATTTTCGTCAAAGGCAGAGGGCAATAATTTTGGGATAAACTTCACTAATAATGGCAATAAAATTGCTCCTCCAGGAAGCAGGAAGATGGTCAATGATGGAATGGTTTTACAGATATCTAACAGCTGGTTTTTCACCTTGGTTTTTTCATCCTTTGTAAGTTCTCTATAGGTAGAGATGCCAAGGAGTTTTAACAACTCACCACTTTCTTGCAATTCTTTTTGCAACCTGTCTTTGTTTCTTACAATGAGTCTTTTTACAGTGCTTGTTGATTGGTTGTAAAATTGTTTGATAGGTGTTGCATATTCAAAAAGACTTAATTTCCCCTCAAATTTCAAAGAAAAGGATTGGATATCGTCAATGCTTTTTTGCACCATATTGTTGTCTAACTCTAGGTTACTTGCCAGTAATTTATGATAGCTATCCTCCTTAAATTCTGGGGTGTTGTATCCCCATAAGGCTAGGGTGCTAACATCAAAAATATATGTTCTTGCTTGGGTAGAGAATCCATTAAAATTCTCTGTACTAATTGCTGTTTCTAGGCTTTGTTGAGAATTCTTGTACTGAGTGGTGGCCTCAAAAAGTGAGATGAGCATAGTATCATACTCTGTTTTTTCTTGCTTGGCGTTTAGTGATTTAAAACAACACAACATGGTTTGAAGCTCGAGATTTTTCATAAACTTTTTGCTATCAACCCCCTTAGACATCCAATACTCAAACGATAAAACATCAGTATATAGCAGCGCATAGGTCAATAAAGAAACTGCATTTGTTTTGTTAACGGTATTTATTTCTTGGAGTCTTTTTGACAGAATAGTCTCTAGGTTAGAAGTTTCAGAGTTAGAAAAAGTAATGGCCTGTAGCAAACCTGTTTTTGCCTTGTCAAGGGCTTTGTAGTATAAGACAATGGTGCTAATAATCTCTTGAGGAGACGCCAAAGGATTGTTGATGACCCCTGTATAGAGTAATGCATGAAATAAGTTAACTTTGGTAGACTCTGCATGAGAAAGTGCAAGATCAATATCATGGGTTACCATAAGGCTATTTGCATTTCCATATAAAAAGCCAGTAGCTTTTAACTGATTGTAAAAAACATCTTTTGGAGTTGATTGCAATGCTGACACCTCTTGTTTGTAGGTGCTCAAAAATTTTTTTATCCAATCTTGCGCAGAAGGGTTCATTTATGTGCTACATTTAAAAATTACCATCTACCTTTAAAGGTAAAATAAATATCATATGTACTTTTACTAAAAAGTATCTTTTTTATTAAAACTAGTGGGTGTACATTTGTCACTCTTTGGGTAAAGAAAACA
>CATEMS010000113.1 GCA_949507465.1 Flavobacteriaceae bacterium | reverse complement strand
TTTAATTATTTAATGTTTTCTAGAATAGTGTTTAACGTATTGCTTGGTCTCATTTGTCTGTAGACCAACTCCTTGTTGGGTTTATAATACCCTCCAATATCAACAGCATTTCCTTGGGCTTGCGTAAGCTCATTTAGGATAGTTTCTTTGTGTTGATTACATTGTTGATACACCTTTTTGAATCGCTGTTGAAGCACTTGGTCTTTATTTTGATCTGCAAGGGCCTGAGCCCAGTACAGGGCAAGATAGAAATGGGATCCTCTATTGTCTAACTCATTTACTTTTCTTGAGGGTCCTTGATTGTTTTCTAATAATTTTTCTGTGGCCAGATCTAAAGTTTCTGACAATACAATTGCATTGTTGTTGTTGTATTTGGTGCCTAAATGCTCTAGAGAAACAGCCAGGGCCAGAAATTCTCCCAGTGAATCCCATCTTAGGTGTCCTTCTTTGACAAATTGTTGTACATGTTTTGGAGCAGAACCACCAGCACCTGTTTCAAAAAGACCACCACCATTCATTAGGGGAACAATAGAGAGCATTTTGGCACTTGTACCTAATTCTAATATTGGAAATAAATCTGTAAGGTAATCTCGCAATACGTTTCCTGTTACAGATATGGTGTTTTCTCCATTTCTAACTCTTGCAAGTGTATAGTGTGTTGCCTTTTCTGTAGATAGTATTTTGATATCCAGACCTTTTGTGTCATGGTCTTTTAAATAGGTATTTACTTTATTTATTAGCGCTGCATCGTGAGCTCTTTGGTGGTCTAACCAGAAAACTACCGGCCAATTAGTTGCTCTACCTCTGGATACTGCCAATTTTACCCAGTTTTTTATGGGCAAATCTTTCACTTGACACATTCTCCAGATATCACCCTTTTCTACCTTGTGAGATATAAGAATGTTTCCAGCATCATCTATGATGTTTACCACTCCAGCAGTTGAGATTTCAAAGGTTTTATCATGAGACCCGTACTCTTCAGCTTTTTGTGCCATAAGGCCAACGTTTGGAACCGTACCCATGGTTGTTGGATCAAAGGCCCCGTGTTGTTTACAAAAATCTATAGTAGCTTGGTACAACGAAGCATAACTGCTATCTGGAATAATCGCTTTGGTGTCTTGCTGTGTTCCTTCTGCATTCCACATTTGGCCAGAAGTTCTTATCATGGCGGGCATAGAAGCATCAATGATTACATCACTGGGGACATGGAAATTTGTAATTCCTTTATCACTATCAACCATGGCAAGATCTGCTTGCTTGCTATATATTGCATCAATTTCAGCCTGAATTTCTGATGCTTTGCTCGCAGGTAGTTGGTCTAACTTACTAAGCAAATCTCCAAAACCATTGCGTACATCAACACCTAATTTTTTAAATTCTGCACCGTATTTTTCAAATAAATCTGAAAAGTATACCTCCACCGCATGTCCAAATATAATTGGGTCACTGACTTTCATCATGGTAGCCTTCATGTGCAGTGAAAGTAAAATTCCTTTATCTGCAGCGTCTTTAATTTCCTGCTTTAAAAAGTGTAATAGTGCTTTTTTATGCATCACTGAGGCATCAATAATTTCTCCAGATAATAATGAGATGTTCTGCTTTAAAAGGTGTTTTTCTCCTGATGTATCAGTTAATGCGATGGTAACATTAGTAGCTTTTTCAATGGTAACAGATATTTCGTTATTCTTAAAATCACCTTGGCTCATTGTAGCAACATGTGTTTGAGAATTTGATGACCAAGCGCCCATTTTGTGTGGGTTTTTCTTGGCGTAATTTTTTACAGCTTGTGGGGCACGTCTATCACTGTTTCCCTCTCTTAAAACTGGATTTACAGCACTACCCTTAATTTTGTTATAAGTTGCCAGGACTTTCTTTTGCTCTGGAGTTACTGCTTCCTCTGGGTAGTCAGGAATTGCAAATCCTTTTGTTTGGAGTTCCTTGATAGCAGCAAGGAGTTGCGGTACAGATGCACTAATATTTGGAAGTTTGATAATGTTTGCATCTGGGCTTTTAGCCAATTGTCCTAGTTCTGCTAGAGAATCTGTAAGTCGTTGCTCTTGGGTTAGATATTCTGGAAAATTTGCCAGTATTCTTGAGGCTAGTGATATATCTTTTGTTTCTACAGCAATATTAGACCCGGCAGTAAATGATTTTACAATTGGTAAAAAAGAATGTGTTGCTAAAAATGGCGCTTCGTCTGTTTTGGTATATATAATTTTGGCTGTACTACTCATTAGGTTCTTTTTTTGGATTGCAAATATACAAATTTGAA
>CATEMS010000112.1 GCA_949507465.1 Flavobacteriaceae bacterium | reverse complement strand
TTACCAAAGGGCGCACAGGCCATACAAACCGTGTCGCATCAGGTAGCAAAAAAGGCTCAAAAATGCTTAGCTATTAATGACACCCAAGGTGCTTGGGAGCTACTTATAAAACAATAAATTAACTAATTATTTCTGAAGAGAAACCAAACACTTAAAATGATATATTAATTTTAAAGATGGCCATTAACGTAAAAAATAAAAGCGTATGATGGAAATGTAACACTATGGAAGTAGAAGGAAAAGTAAAACTAGTTGGAGAAACTCAAACTTTTGGCAGTAACGGTTTCAGAAAAAGAGAGTTGGTAATAACCACAGAAGAACAGTACCCTCAGCACCTGATGATTGAGTTTGTTCAAGACAAGACAGAATTGTTAAATAATTTTGCCCCTGGACAAGATGTGAAAGTGAGCATCAACCTAAGAGGGCGTGAGTGGTTAGATCCAAAAACAAATGTCACAAGATATTTCAATTCAATACAAGGTTGGAGAATCGAAGGGGCTCCACAGCCAGCAGGGGGAGCTCCTACAATGCCTCCAATGCCTCCTGCAGATGCTTTTGAGCCTGCAAGTGATTTAAACCAGGAAGATAATGACGATCTTCCTTTTTAACCAATAAAAGCTACATTGTAAGCGCCCAGAGATTGACTTTTCTGGGCGTTTTTTTATGGATAAACATCCAAAAAAGGCAATTGTCATGGTGTTAAATTTGTTTATTTTTACCCTATGTCTATTACCCGATCCATAGAAAAAATATTTAAAAAAATATTACCGTCTCCATTTGCTATTGCGGTATTGTTGACATTGCTCACTATTTTGTTGGCTTTTTTCTTTACAAGCCCCGTAGACCAAAACAACCATTTAATAACTATTTTATCTTATTGGGAAAAAGGAATTTGGAACAATAGCTTGCTGGTATTCGCCTATCAAATGATGCTCATTTTGGTATTGGGACATATTTTGGTGTTAAGTAGCCCGCTAAATACTGTTATAGGAAAACTCACCCGATTTGTTCATTCTACAGCCAGCGCCGTTATCTTGGTAAGTATATCTACCATGATGGTTTCTTTTTTTAATTGGGGTTTAGGGCTCATTTTTGGTGCAATTTTAGCTAGGAAAGTTGCAGAATCTGCCCAACATAGAGGGTTTGCAATCAATTATCCTTTGGTAGGTGCCTCTGGATATGTAGGGCTTATGATTTGGCATGGAGGGATCAGCGGTTCTGCTCCATTAAAAGTGGCAGAGAGTGGCCATATACAGCGTATCATGTCAGGCCTTAATGATCCAAATCTAAGGGCTCAGCTTCCAGAGAGTATTTCTTTTGACCAAACGGTATTTAGCACATTTAATCTAAGTTTATTTGTTATTTTACTGGTCTTGGTGCCAACACTTTTGTTTTTTATTGCAAGAAAAGCACCTACAAATCCTACCAATCTGCCAATTTATACCCCTGATGTTTCTACCAAAACACACCTAAGAGGTGCAGAAAAACTCGACCAATCTAATGTCTTGGGTATTGGTTTTGGCCTTCTGGTTATGATAGCTTTCTTATACCGGTATTGGGGCCCTTTAAAAGAGCTCTCCATTACTCCAAATTTGTTGAACTTTTTTATGTTGGGCCTTGCCTTTTTACTACACAAAAATTTTAAAAATTTTCTTAGTGCTTTAGAGGAGGCTATAAAAGGAGCGACGGGTATTTTAATTCAATTCCCACTATATTTTGGTATTATGGGTATTATGAGAGAAAGTGGAATGGTGGTTGATATTTCAGATTTTTTTGTATCTATCTCTAATACTCAAACCCTTCCAATTTTCACTTTTTTAAGTGCGGGGCTGGTCAATATATTTGTACCAAGTGGAGGTGGGCAGTGGGCCATACAAGGTCCCATTGTAGTTGAATCTGCGCTAAAACTAGGTGTGGGCTTGCCAAAAGCAATTATGGCCTTGTCTTACGGTGATCAAATTACAAATATGTTGCAACCATTTTGGGCCTTGCCTTTGTTAGGTATAACAAAATTAAAAGCAAAAGAGATTTTACCCTACACTCTTTTATTAATGCTTCTTGGTAGCCTTGTTTATATTATAGGGCTGCTTATAGTATGACGCACTTGCTTGATCATACACATTGGTTTCCTGACCCTTCTAACGCAGATCATAACGGCATTGTAGCTATTGGAGGTGATTTGTCTCCACAGCGCGTATTGAAAGGGTACCTAGAGGGTATTTTTCCTTGGTTTTCTGACAACCAGCCTATAGTTTGGTGGAGTCCAAACCCTAGAATGGTATTGTTTCCAAAAGAGTTTAAACTTTCAAAATCATTAAAAAACACACTACGAACAACTCCCTACAGCGTTACTTTTAATACTGCATTCAAGCAGGTAATAGACGCCTGTGCTAAGATCAAAAGGGAAGGTCAACAGGGCACCTGGATTAGCCAGCAAATGAAACAAACCTACCTAGAGTTGCATCATCAAAATAGAGCAATATCTGTAGAGGTTTGGGATGGTAACACCCTAGTTGGAGGACTGTATGGTATAGATTTACCTCAAAAGAAGCTCTTTAGTGGAGAGAGTATGTTTAGTAAAAGGACAGATGCTTCAAAAATTGCTTTTGCTCATTTGGTAGCTTGGTGTATCACGCAAAGCTACACCTTGATAGATTGTCAGGTGTATACCAGCCATTTGGAGAGTTTGGGAGCCAGAGAGATAGATAGAGCCCTATTTCTATCTTATCTTTGCTAACTTGGTAAGCGAATGATTTTTAAATCTCACATAAATATCCTAACCTCTACTTAAATCCATAAAAGTTTTAGATTTTTATAAAAAATAACGCATGAAAACAATTTTCAACAAGTATGTTGCCTTAGGGCTTCTTTTCGCAACTTCCCTTGTAAGCGCACAATTACCCAAGGGTTTTACTGAAACTGAAAAGGAGCTTATTTCAAACTATCAGTTTGTAAAATATACCATGACCCCACCTCCAAGTGTTCCTGTTAGGGCCGCTGCAGAATGGGAGGAGATAGAATATTTGGTCATAACCTGGCAGAATAATTATGACGGTATCTTAACTCAAATTGTTGCCGCTGGAGTTCAAGAATGTAAGGTGGTTATTACCACCCAAAATCAAAATGCAGTTGCAAATACTTTAATCAATGCTGGTGTAGCTTTAACCAACGTTATTTTTTTGGATAGAGATTGGGATAGTATCTGGATTCGTGATTACGCCGGAAATACCATTTATGAGAATGAAGTTGGAGACAGAGCTCTCACCGATTGGATTTACAATAGACCAAGACCCAATGATGATACAGTACCTTTTGGTCATGCAATGCTTCTAGATATTCCGTTGTATGTAACAGATACCGCTCCTAATGATTTAGTCAATACAGGAGGAAATTACATGAGTGATGGACTAGGAAATGCCTTTGCCTCTGAGCTAATTCTAGAAGAAAACGAGCCTGGAAACCCTTACAATGTGTCTGCAAAAACAGAAGAACAAATCGATCAAATCATGGAAGATTACATGGGGATTCAAAACTATATAAAAATGCAGGCCCTTCCCTATGATGTAATCAACCACATTGATATGCACATGAAACTCATTGATGAACAAACCTTACTGGTGAGCAGATATCCACAAGGAGTTGCTGATGGCCCTCAGATAGAAGCGAATATTCAAGAGGTACTAGACAATGAAGTTTCGGCCTTTGGCACTCCTTATAAAGTAAATTGGATTGATGCGCCCCCAAGTACAAGTGGTAACTATCCAGACAATGGAGCATACTACAGAACCTATACCAATGCCGTGTTTGTAAATAAAACCATACTTGTTCCTACCTACAGACCAAATGTTGATAACCCAGCATTAGAAAAATGGCGTGATTTAATGCCTGGCTATAATGTTGTGGGTATTGATGTAGACAACCAAGGAGAGAATTTAATTTCCTCGTTGGGCGCTATTCATTGCATTACCCACTCTATTGGTGTGGAAAATCCTCTTTGGAGTGTACATCAAGCCATACCAACAGCACCTGAGAACTCAAGCATCACTGTAGAGGCAAGCATAAAACACAACAGTGGTATAGCAAATGCCTCTGTTTTTTACCGAGAACAGGGAACCACAACCTACCAACAAGCTCCAATGAGCTTTATCAATAATGATATTTGGAGTGTAGATATAAGCGCACAAACAACAAACCTTGAGTATTATATTTGGGCCCAGGCTACATCTGGAAAAACCCTGTCCAGACCTATTGTAGCCCCACAGGGGTATTGGACCATTCAAGTTGGTGAATTAGGAACTACAGATTTTGAGTATGCAAACATTACGGGTCCTTTTCCAAACCCTGCTAAAGAGAGTGTTCGTTTTAGATTTACAGATGTACCTGGAGGTCTTAGGGTCACAATCACCAATATTCTTGGACAAGTACTTTATGAAAAACAAATAACTCAAGAAAAAGGAACCCTAACACTTGAACTCCAAGATAACTGGAGAGGCGCCCTATTTGCAACCTTTACAGGGTCTTTCGGGAGCACCACAAAAAAGATACTAAAATTGTAAACTCTTCTCAAAGCTTGGTGTTTTGGTCATATATTTTTTATATTTTTAATATTAATTTATTGCTGATTATCTAATTAAAACAATTTTTTATAGACCATATGAAACCAGTTACATTAGCATCTTTACTGTTTTTATTTTCTTTAACTACCGCAGTAATAGCTCAAACTACAGAAGTTGAAAAAATAGATATCAACCAAGAGATTGATTTAATGAGAGTCTACCAACAGTATGTTAAAGATGGCTATGGGACTCCTGCTATTTATAAAAAGTTAGCAGATGGATATTATTTTAAAAATGATTATCTCTCTGCAAAAAAATGGTTTGAGGTGTTGTTACAAGCAGATGAATCTACTCCAAAAATGTATGTAAACAGATATATACAGACCTTGCGCGCCTTAGATATAGACACTACCAACAATAAATACCTAAACCTTCAAAAATTGTAATTCTTTATCCTATAAAATGGGTAACAAAAAAGGTAATTACTCTAATGTTTTAGAGTAATTACCTTTGATATCATATAACAGTATTATTTTACTGTTTTATAAACTTCAATGTTTTACTAGCGGTATCTGTTTTTAAGTTTACAAAATAAACACCCGAGTTTAAATAAGATGTTTCTACAGAGAAGTTAGTTGCCTGCGGGGAGGCACTTTTTACGGTTTGCCCTAGTGTATTGTAAATTAAGACATCTGTAATATGCTTATCTGATTCGATAGTAATATTGTCACTTGTTGGGTTTGGGAAAAGTGAAACATTAATAGCATTAAAATCGCTTACAGCTAGTGAGTTGGTAGTTACAACAACACTCCCTAAAGTGGCCTCATCTGCAGGGTTTGCATTTATTCCTGCAATTCCAAAGCCGTACTGAACAAATGCATCTGTATCGTCTATATCGTCAAAAGTAAAAGAGAAGTCAGTTCCAGCTACTAAAGGGGCATACACATCTTTAAGAACACTAAAATCACTATTAAAAACTTTGATAAATGCATATGAATTGTAATCTGTCAAAAACATTGTTGAATTTACTGTATTACCAGCTTCTAATTCTGCGATAATTGCTGCACCCGTTACATCAGAAACCATTAATACAGGAATTGTCACTTGATCTCCAAAATCACCACCACCCATTAAAATAGGAGGCCCCTCTACATTATTTACCACAACCACCCCAATGGCACCTGCATTTTGTGCTACTAAGGCCTTAAAGCCAAATTCACATACTCCTCTTCTAATTACTGCAATTTTACCTGCTAAATCAGCAGCGTTAGTAACCGGTTCACACCCATCACTTGGGTCTGGATCACTTCCTTCATCAAGTAAAACCACTAAATCTTCAGTTATTCCATCGGTTGTAAATGCGCCTCCAAAATTTGCTGGAAGTGATTGATGTTGACCAATCAAGGGCCCATTATTTACATTAAAGACCACATATCCATTACCTTGAAGTGTGTTTTCTTGAACAGTGCCTTCAAAAGTAAGTGGGCTACCAACAAGCTCGGTGCTCTGGACGTAGGTTTCCATAATCATGAATTTATTTCCGAGCAATGAGGTTTGATTTACCCAATATGGATCAGTTGGATTGTCATTATAGGTGTTAAAATTAGGATATAAACTCAAGGTGTTATTTGTAGGATCTACGATGGTTTGTAAATCTGGAACCCCCCATGTTGACCCAAATGCAACACTGCCATCAAAGTTTAATACAGTCGCATAGCCAAGTTGCTCAGCATTTGCATCTACTGTTACTGTGTTTTGTGCGTTACTCATAAAAGCAAAACAGAAAACTAATGCGATTGTAAAATAATTTTTTTTCATGATTATAAAGTTTTAGTTAACAGACCATTACAGACTCAATAAAGCCAATAAAACCTAAAGTTATACATTTTTAAGCAAAGAGAAATCTTTTTTGAAGACTTTAGTAAAAATGTATTTTTATTTTTTTTGAATTGTTAATGTCAGTAAGTTTACAACCCTAGTTTACTCATATACTTATTTAACATACATGAATTCAAAAAAAGTAGCAATAAACAATGCCTTGTCTGCAGGGTATACCTACAAAGAGTATAGAGAATTAGTCTCTGACCATGTCATATTCAAAACAACCTCAGGACCAAATCAAACAGATGCGCTAATTAATTACACCAAGCTCAACCACGCAAGGATGAAGCGCTTGGATAAAACCACGATTATTCCACAAACCTATCAAACTCTTTTTTCTAATTACCAAAAAAAAATAACCTGGCTTGTGCTCTCAGAGAGTTGGTGTGGTGATGCAGCGCAGTCTTTGCCAGTACTCAATAAAATTGCTCTTTTAATGCCTAAACTCACCTTTAAAATAGCATTTCGGGACCAGCACAAACCCCTAATGGAGTATTTTAAAACCAACAATGCTATGGCGATTCCTAAATTAATTATCATAGATCATACCTCCAAAGAGGTTGTGGGCCAATGGGGTCCAAGACCAAGTATTGCCTCAAAAATGGTAGCCTCTTATAAAGCCGCTCATGGTACCCTTAGCCAAGAGTTTAAAAAAGAATTGCAAGTTTGGTATACCCAAGACAAAGGCCGAAATATAATTGAGGATATTTCAAGGCTATTAATCACTCTGTAGGGCTCTTAAAATGGGCGATTATCGCCTCAATGGTATGTGCTTTTTTAACATCAAATTCGCCAATTTTTGTGCGACGAAGCGCAGATAGATGTCCCCCATTGTTCAATGCCTTCCCGAAATCATGTGCCAAAGACCGTATGTAAGTTCCTTTGCTACATACCACTCTAAAATCCAACTCTGGCAGCTCAATCTGGGTGATTTCAAAGCAAGAAATATGTACACTACGTTTTGGAATCTCTACTGCCTCTCCAGCCCTGGCATATTCATACAAGCGTTTCCCCTCTCTTTTTAGGGCCGAGAAAACAGGAGGTTGTTGCATTATATCACCAACAAATTGCCTACTTGCTTTGGTAATTGCTTCTTGTGTAAGGCCTGTAAGGTCAAACCTTTTGTCTATGGCTGTCTCTAAATCATAACTTGGTGTTGTTCCTCCAAGGGTAATGGTACCTGTATACTCTTTATGTTGGGCTTGGTATGTTTCTATTTTTTTGGTGAATTTACCGGTGCACAGAATGAGTAATCCGCTGGCCAAAGGGTCTAGGGTTCCAGCATGGCCTACTTTAATTTTCTTGATATCAAAGCCTTTACGTATAAGCCATCTTACTTTATTTACCACCTGAAAAGAAGTCCAACCCAGTGGTTTGTCAATTAAAAGGACCTGCCCTGTTTGGTAATCTTGTTTTTGTAATTTATGAAGATCCATTATTGATAGTTAGCGGTATAAACCAAAACCAATGGCAATTAATCCAACCACCGCACAGTAGATAGAAAAGTAAGATAATTTATTTTTTTTAACAAGTTTAATCATCCAGGTACATGCCAACAAACCACTTATAAAAGCAGCTATAAAACCTATACCTAGCGAGGTAAAATTGGAGGCCTGTGCAGTAAGTTCACCACTTAATACATCCTTGGCAATTTTCCCAAAGATTAATGGAATTACCATTAAAAAAGAGAAACGCGCCGCCTTGCTTTTATCATTTCCTAAAAGCACAGACGTAGAGATGGTAGCTCCACTTCTGGAGATCCCGGGCAACATTGCTATCGCCTGAGCTATCCCAATAACAAGAGCGTCTTTATAACCTACTGCTTTGCCAGTATTTTTAGACCTATCTGCTAGCCATAAAAGAAGTGCGGTAATGATCAACATAGCACCAACAAAGACAATATTGCCGTTAAAAAGAGCTTCTAATTCTTCCTCAAAAAACAACCCAACAACAGCAGCAGGGAGCATAGAAATTGCAATTTTTGATATAAATTGTGTTTGTTCGTTCCAAGAAAATTTCAGCAGCGATGTGATAATTTCAACAATATCTTTTCTAAAAATTACAATGGTACTTAATGCCGTAGCAAAGTGAAGGATCACTGTAAAAAGAAGGCTCTCTTCAGCCATGGAGTTGTCTCCTAAGATAGCTTTTGCTAATTCTAAATGACCACTTGAAGAAACGGGTAAGAACTCTGTAAATCCCTGGATTATACCAAGAATAATAACATCTATTGTGTCCATTTATTTCTTTTTTCTAGTATCCAATAAAATAGCATAGATTTCAACTCCAAAGCCAATTAAAATAAGTGTAGGTGCAAGTCGGATGCGTCTCCAGTTGTAAATCTCAGGATTAAACACCAAAGGGTCATTGCTCCCTCCCCCAGACATTAATACAAAACCCAAGGCGATGAGCCCAGCTCCTATGGCCATGTAAATGTAATTTTTTCGTTCAAAAATAAAATGGCCTTTAGCGTTTTGCTTTCGTTTTTTTTCTCCCATAATACTAACTAAAGTGTATGATAATTTTTAAAGATTTTCTCTTTTGCTAACAAAGGTATGGAATTAAAATTCTGTGAAAAGAATTTCATCATCCAAAGCTAGCTGTGAGATGTGGTTACTTTGGTGGCCAAACCAGAATTTGTATAGGTATAGCGTTATTTTTTTACCCATAACCATATTCTCTAATTGGCTAAATTTTAAACCCTTTTCTAAACCTCTGTTGATGTAATAAAAATCACCATTTGCTTCTTTAAAAAAGATATCTGCAGCGTTGCTTGTGTATACCTCAGACACAACAATTTGTTTTACAATGCATTCTTGTTTTTTTGCATTATTGATGATACAACTCTCAAAGAAAAACAAACAAGCCATTGCTACAATAGCTTTAATAATATAGTTCATCAGTTTTTAAGTTTAGAAAACGTTGTGTTGCAAAATAAGTACTCACCCAGGAAATAAATAGACCCATTAATAACACAAAACCAAACAAGCCACCAAGGAGGATCTTATCACTCAACAGTTTGAGATCTGGAAAACTTTTGTCACAGTAGTACACCACACCACCCATTGCAATGATGGCTAAAAAGGCTCCAATAACTCCAAAGCGTAAACTTCTTAAAATAAAAGGCAGTCTAATAAAACGTTTGGTAGCTCCTACCATTTGCATCGTTTTTATGGTAAACCGTTTCGAATACACAGAGAGCCTAATAGAGCTATTAATTAGTAGTATGGCAATAATTAAAAACACCCCTGCAATACCGATGACCCAGTAACTTATTTTGGTAATGTTATCTGTTAGTTTTTCAATAAGGGGCTTGTCATAGACCACATCATCCACAAAATCTTTGTTTTTAAGCTTGGTTACTATGTCTTGAATTTTTTGAGGAGTAACAAATTTTGCTAATAAACGCACATCGATACTATTTTGTAATGGATTGTCACCAAGATACTCCATAAAATCCTCTCCTATGGTCGCACTGTGCTGCAGCGCTGCCTGCTCTTTTGTAACGTATAGGGTCTCTTTTGTGAAATCGGCAAGGGCAAGACTTTGCTTTAATTGGGTTATTTCGGTTTCTTTTGCAGTGTCTTTTAAAAATACCACAAGGGGTATTTGTTCTTTGAAATAGTCACCCACTTTTTGACTATTTAAAACTAGCAAACCAAGAAGACCTAATAAAAATAAAACTAAAGAGATGCTCAGAACTACTGAAAAATAAGAGGAGATTAACCTGCGTTTTTGAAATTTCTCAAAAGAGGATGCCATAAGAGTATAACTATAATTGCATGATTTTGTTGTGCAGTAAAAATACGAAAATCATTGTAACACAGCATATGTCTTTATTGTTTTTAAGTAATGCTCGCCATTAGTTTGTATTTCAAGTTTTGGCCTTGGTATCTTGAGCAATTCGGACAATAGATGTAAATTTGTTAACCATAAACGTATGATCAATGAGTAAGTATCACTTTAATGAAATAGAAGCTAAATGGCAAAAGTACTGGGCAGACAACTCAACTTTTCATGCTCCTAATCAAAGCCAAAAACCAAAGTACTATGTACTAGATATGTTTCCTTATCCCTCTGGGGCGGGCTTGCATGTTGGCCACCCATTAGGTTATATCGCTAGTGATGTTTATGCGCGCTACAAGCGCCATAAAGGGTTTAATGTACTCCACCCCCAAGGATACGACTCTTTTGGATTGCCCGCAGAGCAGTATGCCATTCAAACAGGACAACATCCCGCTCAAACTACAAAGGCAAACATAGAGGGCGGGGTAGACAATCAGTCAAACAGCATTACAGGATATAGAAAACAATTAGATACCATTGGCTTTTCTTTTGATTGGAGTAGAGAGGTTCGCACCTCAAATCCTGCCTATTACAAATGGACGCAATGGATATTCACCAAGCTCTTTGATAGTTGGTATTGCACAACAAGTGATAAGGCTCGAAGTATTGCTTCCTTGGTTGCAATTTTTCAAAAAGAGGGCAACGCTACTGTTACTGCGGTATGTGATGATGGAATTAAATTATTTTCAGCCAGCCAATGGGAGGGTTTCTCTGAGCAAAGACAACAAGAAATTCTTTTAGGCTATCGATTAACCTATTTGGCTCAGACCGAAGTAAATTGGTGTGCAGAGTTAGGTACCGTTTTGGCCAATGATGAAATAGTAAATGGCGTCAGCGAAAGAGGAGGGCATGCCGTGGTACGCAAAAAAATGAAGCAATGGAGTATGCGAATTTCTGCCTACGCAGAACGTTTATTGCAAGATTTGGATACCGTGCAGTGGAGTGAATCTATTAAAGAAACACAACGCAATTGGATTGGCAAATCTGTTGGCGCAACAGTTGTTTTTAATGTAAAGGAGCTAGATGCAAATATTTCGGTGTTTACCACACGTCCAGACACTATATTTGGTGTAAGCTTTATGACTCTGGCTCCAGAGCATGAGTTGGTAGCTTCTCTCACCACACCAAATCAAAAACAAGCTGTAGATGCCTATGTGAAAGCTACAGCAAAAAGAAGTGAGCGAGAGCGTATGGCAGATGTAAAAACCATCAGTGGGGTTTTTACAGGAGCATATGCAGTCCACCCATTTACAAAACAGCCCATCCAAATTTGGATTGGAGATTATGTGCTAGCAGGTTACGGAACTGGAGCTGTGATGGCTGTTCCCTGCGGAGATCAAAGAGATTATGATTTTGCTAAACATTTTGATTTGCCCATCCCAAATGTATTTCAAAATGCAGATATCACCCAGGCTGCCTTTACTGATAAAGATACGGCTGTGATTACAAACAGTGATTTTTTGAATGGCCTGTCTTCTAAAAAAGCTGTAAAACTTGCAATTTATGAATTAGAAAAAATTGGCGCAGGAGCTGGCAAGACAAACTATAGACTCCGTGATGCGGTGTTTTCTAGACAACGCTATTGGGGAGAGCCCTTTCCTGTGTATTACAAAAAAGGATTGCCTTATACTATAAGCTCTGAGCACTTACCCATTGAGTTGCCAAAAATAGAAAAATACCTTCCCACAGAAACAGGAGAACCCCCACTTGGGCGCGCAGATATGTGGGCCTGGGATACTCAAAAAAGTAAAGTGGTGAGCACTACCCTTATAGATAACAAAACGATATTCCCTCTGGAACTAAATACCATGCCAGGATGGGCAGGTAGTAGTTGGTATTTTTTTAGATACATGGAAAAAGAAAACAGAGATACTGTTTTTGCTGGTAAGCAAGCCTTACACTATTGGCAAAATGTTGATTTGTATATTGGTGGTAGCGAGCATGCTACAGGGCATCTATTGTACAGCCGATTTTGGGTAAAGTTTTTGTATGATTTAGAGCATGTGCCCCTTAAAGAGCCCTTCAAAAAGATGATCAATCAAGGGATGATTTTAGGAGAGAGTGCATTTGCCTATAGAGTAGCTGGAGAAAATAAATTTGTCTCTGCTGGTAAAATCAAAAGCTATACTACTCAGGCCATTCACACAGATGTTGCTTTTGTAAACACATCTAATGAATTAGATATTCAAGCCTTTAAAAACTGGCGAGTAGAATTTAAAGATGCAGCTTTTGTAACAGAAGACGACGGTAGTTTTAAAGTGACTCGCGAGGTTGAAAAAATGTCTAAATCAAAATACAACGTGGTTAATCCAGATGATATTTGCCGCCAATATGGCGCGGATACCCTGCGTATGTATGAGATGTTTTTGGGACCATTAGAACAGGCAAAGCCATGGAATACTGCAGGGATATCTGGGGTACATAGTTTCTTGAAAAAATTATGGCGTCTGTTCCACGCAGGACCAGATGAGCTTTTTAATATTTCACAAACACCTGCAAGTAAAGATGCTCTTAAGGTATTGCATAAAACCATAAAAAAAGTAGAACAAGACATAGAAAACTTTAGTTTTAATACCTCTGTATCTACCTTTATGATTGCTGTAAATGAGCTTACAGCTCTAAAGTGTA
>CATEMS010000111.1 GCA_949507465.1 Flavobacteriaceae bacterium | reverse complement strand
ATTTCACCCTCAATGACAGCCAAATCTTTGCCAAAGTAAGCACCCCTGTAAAGAGTGAAGCCTATGATGTCTACTTTCAAGAATTTGAAGGATTTACATTAGTATATGCACTTGCCGCCTGAGGGATCAAACAAGTGTACCTTTTTTATTTATTGGAAACACTATTAAGAAACTCCAGGCCATTTTTGATTTTATTGTTTTTTATGGCCCAAATCAAAATACTACCTTTACACCTATAATATTAATGTCATGCATATTTCAGTAGAACTTACCTTTACTCCTTTACAAGACAGCTATGAACCTGAAATAATAGCTTTTATTAAAAGCCTAAGAGCTTCTGGATTTAAGGTGTTAGAAAACCCACTTAGCACACAAGTGTATGGAGCCTATGATGAGCTTATGGGTATGTTGCAAACAGAGATAAAGACTGCACTACAAGCCGTTGAAGGGGGCTTAATGTATATAAAAATAGTAAAATCAGACAGGAGTGACTATGAGCCAAATTTTTGATTTTCTTTTTTATCAATATGCAGGGTATGATACCCTAGATATTGTTTTAGAATTGCTTGCAGCGTTATTTACGGTTGTATCTGTTGTATATGCAAAAAAAAACAATGTATTGGTGTTTCCCACAGGGATGATTTGCACTGCTATTTTTGTATACCTGTTATTAAAATGGGGTTTATTGGGGGATATGATTATCAATGGATATTATTTTATCATGAGCTTATATGGTTGGTATGTCTGGACCCGTAATGTTGATGACCTTCCAGTAACACCCATAAGTCGCGCATCTTCTAAGGAACATGTTATTTCTTTAGGGATTTTTATTGTAAGCGTTGGTTTTGTGTTTTTGGTGTATACAATTTTTGATAAATTTAATCACTGGAGCTCGTATGTAGATACATTAACCACAGGTATCTTTTTTGTAGCTATGTGGCTTATGGCAAAACGTAAAATTGAAAACTGGATCTATTGGATTATTGGTGATATCATTACCGTCCCGCTGTATTTTTATAAAGGCTTAACTTTTAGCAGTATTCTTTATTTTATATTAACAATCATAGCTGTGTATGGCTATTTAGCATGGAAAAAGAACTTAAACAAAACCCTAGCAGTTGTGTAAAAATTGTGTTGTTTGGCCCAGAATCTTCTGGGAAATCCACATTAGCGGCACAGCTGGCAACCCACTATTGCTCTGAGTGGGTGCCTGAATACATGCGTACTTATCTAGAATTAAAATGGGAAAATTCAAAAACACCCATTGAAAAAAGAGACTTGCTCCCTATTGCCAAAGGGCATATCAAAGCAGAAAATAGGCTAACACCCTTAACAAACCAGCTACTTTTTCTAGACACCAATGTGCTACAAATCAAAACCTACTGCGAGTATTATTACAATAGGTGGTGTCCCTCTCAACTCATAAAGGCAAGCCAACAGCACCAGTATAATTATTATTTTCTTACCAATATTGATGTTCCTTGGCAGAACGATAACTTAAGGGATAGGCCCAATGATAGAGACAAAATGTTTCGTATTTTTGAACAACAATTAATTAAAAACAAGGCTCCTTATACTATTTTGGAAGGATCCAAGCAAGAGCGTTTAACACATGCAATTGCTGTTATAGATACCCTAATTAAACAAAAGCAGTAGATGTTCATACCCCAAGAACTTGACCAAATTATCGCGCACGGACTTAGTGAGAAAGAGATTAAAAAACAACTTCAAATCTTTCACGATGGCGCTCCATTTACTCATGTTACCAGAGCTGTAGGTGTTGAAAATGGTGTTGAGGTATATGACATGGCTACTCAAAAACAACTGGCCACTTACTATGATTCACAAAAAGAGCAGAAGGAGATTATAAAATTTGTACCCGCCAGTGGTGCAGCCACAAGAATGTTCAAGTATTTGCACGCATTTTTGGACAACTATGATCCAGATCAAGAAAAACTCACTCCTTATCTAAAATCAAAAAAACTAGTTGCCTTAAAAACATTTATTGATAATATTAAATATTTTCCTTTTACTTCTTTAGTCCAAAAAGAGATTAGAAAGCACAAGCCAAATTATAAAAAGTCAAAAAAAGGATACCGTATCAATAGTTTTGTTTCCTTAATGCTGGGCAAGAAACATCTCAATTACGCGGGCTTACCAAAGGGTCTTATACCTTTTCATAAATATACAAAGTACACCAGAACCGCATTTGAGGAACAACTATTTGAGGCAACTCAATATGCAGCAGTAGACGGAGTAGCACATTTGCATTTTACCTTTTCTCCAAAACACGTACAACTTTTTAAACAAACTTATGAGAAGGTTAAAAATAGCATCAAACGAAAGACCAAAGTGGAGGTGCAAATTTCTTATTCTTTTCAAGACTCCAGCACAGATACCATTGCAGTAACTTTAAAAAACAAACCTTTTAAAGACAAAGAGGGGAAGTTGGTGTTTAGACCCTCAGGTCATGGAGCTCTTATCAAAAACCTAAATCAAATCGATGCAGATGTAATTTTCATAAAAAACATTGACAATGTGATGGTAGAGACACACATTGACACCATTGCATTTAATAAAAAAATACTGGCAGGTAGACTTTTGCAATTACAGCACAAGATATTTAGATATTTAGATGCTATTGTGAAAGATCAAGTTACAGAAGAAAAACTCAGTGAAATGAAAGCTTTTTTATGGAAAGAGTTACATATTTTAGAAATTCCTCAAACTAAAGCAGGGATTGCAGAGATTTTGAACAGGCCTATTCGTGTGTGCGGTGTTGTAAAAAATACTGGAGCACCGGGTGGTGGGCCTTTTTGGGTAAAAAATAAAGAGGGCCAACAGTCTCTTCAAATTGTTGAGCTATCTCAAATAGATGTTTCAGACCCAAAACAAGCCTCGATAGTAGCCAATGCAACACATTTTAACCCAGTAGATTTGGTATGTGGCACACGAGATTTTAAGGGAGAGAAATACAACCTAACTCATTTTGTAGATCCATTGGCTAGTTTTATTTCAAAAAAAACTGTTGAGGGGACCCCTATAAAAGCCCTGGAAGCCCCTGGCCTATGGAACGGTGCAATGGCACATTGGAATACTATTTTTGTAGAGGTGCCAATTCAAACGTTTTGTCCTGTTAAGGATGTAAACGATCTGCTACATCCATCTCATCAACCAAGTGCCTGATGGATCGCAAAAAACTTTTAAAAGAAATTTCCTTTAAAGCAGTGACAAGTAGCGGGCCTGGTGGGCAGCACGTAAATAGAACCGCAAGCAAGGCAGTTGTTAGTTTTGTGATTCCTACCTCCCAGATTTTTACTGCCACAGAAAAACAGCGCTTGCTTGAAAAATTAAAACACCGTGTTTCTCAAGACGGCACACTCCTAATAACATCTAGTGAATCTAGGAGTCAACACAGAAATAAAGCCTCTGCAATAGCGCGTCTTTTTATACTACTTGAACAAAGCCTCCGCGTGGCCAAAACAAGAAAAAAATCCACACCTTCAAAAAATGCTATAGAAAAGCGCATGGTCTCTAAAAAAAAGCAAGCCTTAAAAAAAGCCAACAGAAAACCTCCCTCCCTAGAGTGATAATTTGTAATTGAGTTTGTTTGTTACTTACAAAGTTAAAACTATCTTTGCATCACATCTCAAAGGGGTGCTAATTTACCCAAGGTTTCATTTTTTGAAATCATGGGCATTGTATTGGCTGAGATTATACCCATAGAACCTAGAACAGGTAATGCTGTTTAGGAATAAAACAAATGCTTTTAGCGCGGTCGAGATGTGCTATATCGAGAACATTCTTTATTGTCCTTGATTGCGCTAATTCAAAAAATAATTATTTAATTAAGAATAATTACCCCTTTTATTCGTCATAAAAAAGTACGAATGAAATATTACACGTTTATTTTTTTACTAAGTGCAGTACTACTTCAAGCACAAGAAAAGTTACAAGACGCTACAAAAATTCAACCTCTTGAACAAGTTTATCTCAATGGTGTGAGAGTTTCTGCCGATTCTCCAATTACCCACAGCAATCTTACAAAACTAGATCTCGCCAAAAGAAACTTAGGACAAGACATCCCGATATTACTTAATTACTTGCCAGGGGTAGTCACCACAAGTGATGCTGGTGCAGGAGTAGGATATACTGGTATTAGAGTTAGGGGTAGTGATGCAACTCGTGTCAACGTTACCATTAATGGAATACCCTACAATGATAGTGAGAGCCAGGGTACTTTTTGGGTTAATTTACCTGATTTTGCTTCCTCTATAGAAAGTCTTCAGCTTCAACGAGGGGTAGGTACCTCTTCCAATGGCTCTGGATCTTTTGGGGCTAGTTTAAACATTGAGACAGACCGCTCTAGTAAAGAGGGGTTTGCTCAAATAGCAAATAGCTACGGCTCTTTTGACACTAAAAAACACAGTGTTAAATTTTCTACTGGACTATTAAATGATAGGGTTGAAGTCTCAGGAAGGCTCTCAAATATTACAAGTGATGGTTACATTGACAGGGCCTCTAGTGATTTAAAATCGTATTTCTTGCAAGGGTCCTATAAAACAGATAACACACACATAAAAGCGCTTGTTTTTGGTGGTAGAGAGGTAACGTATCAGTCATGGTTTGGAATAGATGCTCAAACGGTAGATACAAATCCTACCTTCAATCCTGCTGGGTTGTATACCGACGATCAGGGGGTCGTTCGTTTCCATCAAAACCAAGTAGATGATTATGACCAAGATCACTACCAACTTATCTGGAATCAGCGCTATAACAACAATTGGAGCACGAGCGCAACACTCAACTATACAAAAGGGAGTGGTTT
>CATEMS010000110.1 GCA_949507465.1 Flavobacteriaceae bacterium | reverse complement strand
TGCACCAATTATTGGGTGTTTTTTGGCTGTGGCAAGTTGTAAGACAGTAAAATACGACGACTGCTGTGACCAAGACTGCTAAGCAGAAATCTTAGCCGTAAATTATCTTAAAGTTTTCAAAATCATACCTTAAATACTACCCATCAAAGTATCTTTGATGATGCATCCTTGGTTATTTGCCAAAGTATAAATAACAGAGGTGTTTGTTTTTAAAACTTTTATGAGAATATATACCCTACACACCAAACAACAACTCCCCATTAGCAAACAACAGGCCTGGGATTTTCTCTCTGATCCTAATAATCTTAAAATTATTACCCCTGAGAATATGCGTTTTGTTATAAAATCTGGGGCAGACAGACCCATTTACCCAGGGCAAATCATACACTACAGTGTCACCCCACTGCTTGGTATTAAAACAAAATGGGTGACAGAAATCACTCAGGTTAAAATGGGATCATATTTTGTCGATAAGCAACTCTTTGGTCCATATGCACTATGGCATCACAAACACTTTATAAACGAAATTCAAGGAGGTATTGAGATGGAGGACATCATAGATTATAAAGTTCCTTTTGGGTGGTTGGGGCAACTGCTCCACCCCATACTTGTAAAGCCAAAACTTGATGAAATCTTCAAACACAGAAAACTAAAATTAATTGAACTTTTTGGTACTATTTAAAGCGCACTTAACAACTTTAACTTATGAAAAATATACTTCTTATTGGCGGATCTTACGGAATTGGAGCCGCTATTGCTGCACAACTTAAAGACACACACAAGGTATATATAGCCTCAAGAACCCAAGAAAACATGCCACACGGGGTCACCCACTTGGACTTTGATGTTCTAAGCGATGATGTGACAAGCCTCGAGTTACCCGATCAAATAGACGGTTTGGTGTACTGCCCTGGGAGTATCAACCTAAAACCATTTAAAAGAATAAAACCACAAACGTTTCAAGAAGACCTTGAGGTTAACTTTTTATCTCTGGTCAAGGTTGTACAAGGCTTACTACCAAAATTATCGGCCTCACACCAGGCTAGTTTAGTTTTCTTTAGTACGGTAGCCGTTAAAGTGGGTATGCCGTTTCATACAAGTGTTTCTGCCTCAAAGGGCGCTATTGAAGGTTTTGCAAAAGCGTTGGCTGCAGAGTATGCTCCAAAAATGAGAGTTAATGTTATTGCCCCCTCTCTCACCGATACGCCACTTGCCGGGCGTTTGCTATCTAGTGAAGACAAAAAACAACGAATGGGAGAAATGCACCCACTTAAAAGAATTGGAACAAGTTTAGATATTGCCAATACGGCTTGTTTTTTACTCTCAGAGCAATCAAGTTGGATGACTGGGCAAGTACTTGGTGTAGATGGTGGGAAATCAACCTTACAAACACAATAAGATGCCCGCTGTTGTCAATATATTTTGGTTTAGACGTGATTTACGCCTCGAGGATAATGTAGGGTTTTCTAAGGCATTACAAGGGAAATCACCTGTTTTACCCATCTTTATTTTTGATACTGAAATTTTAAACAAACTCTCCAAAGACGATGCTAGAGTCACTTTTATTTACAACACCCTGCAAGAGTTAAAGAGTACCTTACAAAATTATGGTAGCTCATTGGCCATATATCATGGAAAGCCACTTGAGGTGTTTAAAAAAATAACATCACAATTTAGTGTGCAAAATGTAATTACCAATAGAGATTATGAACCCTACGGACAAAAGCGTGACCTTGAGATAAAAGAGTTTGTATCTACCCTACCCCAGAATCAAAACAATAATACTCCAATAGGCTTTTACGATTATAAAGACCATGTTATTTTCGAAAAGGATACTGTTGTAAAGCAAGACGCAACGCCTTATGTGGTGTATACGCCTTATAAAAACAAATGGAAGAGCTTGTTTAATCCAGAAATAGATTTAAAAAAATACCAGACAGCTCGTTATTTCAAAAATCTTTACCAAGATACCAATCTAGAAAACACCTCTCTTTCTCAGATGGGTTTTACAACATCAAATATCATAGCCCCTAGGCACAACACCTCCAAAAATCTTATACAAAATTATGAGGAAACTAGAAATTTTCCTGCGCAAGAAGGTACATCTCATCTGGGGCCCCATTTACGTTTTGGCAGGGTTAGTATAAGAGAAATGATGAGAAAGGCAATTTCACAGACAAATGAGGTTTTTTGGAGCGAGCTTATCTGGAGAGAATTTTTTATGCAGATATTTTGGCATTTTCCGCACACACAAGAAAAAGCCTTTAGACCAAAGTATGACCGCATTGTGTGGCGTAACAACGAGCAGGAATTTGAGCACTGGAAAAACGGAACCACCGGGTACGCATTAGTTGATGCTGGAATAAGAGAACTAAACAAAACAGGATATATGCATAATAGAGTTCGTATGCTCGTTGCAAGTTTTTTGTGTAAGCACCTCTGGCGTGCAAGTTCGTGATCTACAATCATGGGGATGTATTCTTGAGATTGATATTCAGGGACCCATTTTTTAATATACTTTTTTTCTTTATCAAACTTATCTGCTTGTGTTATAGGATTAAAGATCCTAAAATAGGGTGCTGCATCAACACCACTTCCGGCTGCCCATTGCCAATT
>CATEMS010000109.1 GCA_949507465.1 Flavobacteriaceae bacterium | reverse complement strand
GCACTAAATGCAGTGAAGAACCAACCCCCAATTACATTTAACACACCAGCCACACGGTATACAGCACTTTCTCTACCCCATGCTCTATCTGCAAGTGAAGTACCCATGGCCACCATAAAGGTCACATAGGTGGTAGACAGTGGAAGTTTCATTGACGTAGCAATAGAAATAAGAATACTTGCAACTACTAAGTTTATTGCAGCGCGGACACTGTCAAATGCAGGTGCTTCTTCCCCTTTTTCAAGTGCAATTACGGGTTTTTCATATTGAGTTTCAATTTTCTTTAATGTTCTCTTAGACAACATTGAGGTGAATACCGTTGAGCTCCCGTTTGCAATTCTAACAATACCTCTGGACAAGAAGTTTGGTTGAAAACGCTCTTTTACAGATTCTTGGTTGGATAAGTCAATGGAGGTTTTTAGTACAGACTTTGCTTTATTAGAAAACCACAGTGTAACTACCATGATAATACCAGCACCGAATAATAAAAACTGAGGAGTTTGAACTTTTCTACCCAGTGCATTCATGCTAAATTCACTAGCGGGAACACCTGTTTGTAGCCATGCATCATGCCAGCTCTGGTAGGCTTGCCATCCTCCAATAGGAACACCAATAAAATTAACAAGATCATTTCCTGCAAAGGCCATAGCAATTGCAAAGGTTCCGATGACGATGATAAAGGTGTACACACTTACTTTAAAAAATTTGGATATAAGTGCAGAGATTCCAGTCCAAACTACAAAGCTTACACTTACAATTACAAGAGTATTTGTAAATACAAATTCTTTAAAATCTCCAGAGATAAAACTAGTTCCTTTTAATCCTTTAATAAAGATGAAATATGTAATTGCTGTTGCTGCAATACCACCAAATAAGGCTCCTACCCAAGATGCTTTGTCTTTAAATTTAAATGACAACAACAAGCGGGAAACATATTGTACTAGTGCACCAATAGAAAATGCTACCACAACAGAGAGTAGTATTCCCATAATAATTTCTGTGGCCTTGGCTGTATTGATATAATTTCCAAGGTCTGAAATAGTTTGAGTATTGGATTGGGCTATTTTTATGAAAGAGACAACAACTGCAGCTCCTAATAATTCAAACACAATAGAAACCGTTGTAGAGGTTGGCATTCCTAGCGTGTTGAAAAAATCCAGCAGAAGGATATCTGTAATCATCACGGCCATGAAAATAATCATGATTTCATCAAAATAGAATTCTCCTGGAACAAAAATACCCTTGCGAGCTACTTCCATCATTCCACTTGATGACATAGCCCCAAAGGCAATTCCTAAACTAGCAACAATCATGATGGTCTTAAAGGAAACGGCCTTTGAGCCAATGGCTGAATTTAAGAAGTTTACAGCATCGTTACTAACTCCAACAACCAAATCAGCAATTGCCAAAACAGCAAGTGCCACAACCATTAAGAAATAAATGTTATCCATATTCTATTTTGAAAGCACAAATGTCACTAATCTGCGAAGATAAATTGTTATCAAATTGTTATTAAAAATCTACCTCAAAACCGCTTCTGGCCATGATGTTTTCAAACACACCATATAGTAAGAAATTTCAAGGTTAAATAGCTACCTAATTAAAATTTTAAAGTTAAAACAAGTTTAGGTTTTTTTGGGTTTTTTTACAAAAAAAAGCCACCTTCAAAAGGTGGCTTAAACGCTTAAATCTAGCCGACAAAAACTAAACGATTTAATAACGAATATACAAAGTAATGACTCCCTTGTGGCTTTTGTGTAAACCTAACATTAACAAATTATTAAAAAAAATGCCCATTCTAGAAACAAATTAAACTGTTGTTTGTCAGGTATTTAAGGACTCAATGTAAATTAAATGTTAACTAAGTGTTGCTTAATTGTAAATTTAAAAGTACATTTACATAGATTAATAAAAAACATATTATTATGAAAAATATCATATTGCTTGTACTTGTTATACTTATATCACATGTTACATTGGGACAAGAGAAAGACAAAAACCAATACATTGCCACTAGCCAGACTATTCAAGCCACGTTATATCACGACAACGGTATGGTAGCTCAAAAGGGTTTTTATACAACAGACAATAAACTTGATGGGAATTGGATCAGTTATGATAACAAAGGGAACACTACTGCTATTGCAACCTACGATAAGGGGATAAAAGTAGGTAGTTGGATGTTTTATCAAGGCGATACCATAAAAAATGTGTTTTTTAAAAACTCAGATATCATAGAGGTTAAAACTTGGACAATTACTGACACCCGTGTGGTGTCTAATAAACCATAAACATAAATTCATACAATTTAAAAAGCCCCTCAAGTGAGGGGCTTTTTTGTGCAAACAAAGTTTATCTATTTGGCTAATTAAACTATAATCTTGCATTAATCCAAGCCCATCCTGAGATGTCAACGGCAGTACCGTTAAATACATCGTCAGAAGGATCTGACATTGGGGTACCGTCTATAATAACATTTTCAATTGGCCCATCGTCTTTCATATCTACATTTGTATCATATCCAGTTAATAATACATTTGTCATAGTAGCCCCAGAGAGTTTCTTAAACTGTAATGCAGTTCCACCTGCAGGGTTAGCAATGGCTGTGAAGTTAGTTAAGGTTGGATTTCCATTATCTCCATCGGCTTCTAAAGCGGTAGAAAAATTACCAGTTGTATGAGAAACATAGGTATTTGTGGCACTTCCATTCCATCCTTCAGTCCAGTCTACAGCATCGTCTTGGTTGTTTTCTAGGTATAAGTTTTCTGAGGCAACTGAGCCTCCAAAAAATTCAATACCATCATCTGCACCATTTATAACTGCTACGTTGCTTATCTGAGTTTGGCTACCAACAGCGTATAAAGAAACACCATTATATTGAGATTCTGCATTAATTTGCGCTCCAGTTCCAAGCATTACTAGGTAACTAATTTGTCCAGAGTTATCTTCTGGGTTATTACCACCGTAAATAAAACCACCAATCTCGGCTACAGCATCTACTCCCTCTGTAGTTAGTGCATCACCACAGATGGTAAGACCACCCCAATCTCCTGGGTTCTCT
>CATEMS010000108.1 GCA_949507465.1 Flavobacteriaceae bacterium | reverse complement strand
TTTCTTTTGGTAAAGAACATGCCAAAGGAAAAAAAGAGGGTGATTTAAAAGAGTTTTGGCATTTTGGTCAAGAACCCAGTGCAGATGCCAACCTATCAGAGACCTATCCAGAAAATGTGCATGTAGAGGAACTTCCTGATTTTAATGAAACAGGCATGAAGGCATATCGTATGCTAGAAAAAACGGGGATTTATGTACTAAGGGCCTTGGCACTATATATTGGTGTTGATGAATTTTATTTTGACCATTGGGCCTCTAATGGAAATAGTATTTTAAGACCAATCCACTACCCCCCTATTACCCAAGAGCCCAAAGGAGCTGTAAGAGCTGGCGCTCATGGTGATATAAATCTAATTACCCTTTTAATGGGCGCTTCATCAGGTGGCTTACAAGTATTGCGTAAAGATGGTCAGTGGATAGACGCAATTCCAGAGGAAGATGAGCTTGTTATAAATGTTGGAGACATGCTAGAAAGACATACTAACAATAAATTACGATCTACCATACATAGAGTTACAAATCCACCAAAAGAGCAGTGGGATAGCCCACGGTTTTCTATTCCATTTTTTATGCACCCAAGAGGTGATATGGACTTAAGTTGTATGGATTTGTGTGTTGATGAGCAGCACCCAAAATCTTTTGAGGACATAACTGCCGGAGATTTTTTAACACAGCGGTTAATTGAGATAGGTTTAAAAAAGTAAATGGTGGATTTAAAAGACCAACTCAAAAAATTATATCCAGACCATGTAGAGGCAACCCCTACTGAAATTCCAGTAAAGAGCAATCTTTGGATTCAAGAAGAGCCCTTAATTTGCAAATATGAAAAGCGAAAAGGTAAGCCAATAACGATTATAGAGGGATATACCGGAGCCACTACCGATTTCAAACAACTCTCAAAAGAAATTAAAAAGCTATTGAGTGTTGGAGGCAGTGTTAAAAACCAAAAGATTATCATACAAGGCGATTACCGTGATAAAATAATGACTTTTTTACAAACAAAAGGATTTAAAACTAAGCGTGTTGGAGGCTAATATAAATACGATAGCCTTTTTTTTATTCAAAACATAAACACTAAATCATAATTTTGAGACCAATTGCTAAGAGTGAACTTATTCTAAATAAAGATGGTAGTATTTACCACCTAAATTTAAAACCCGGCGATATAGCCACAACTATTATCACTGTTGGTGATCCAGATAGAGTTGAAGAAGTTTCAAAACATTTTGATACCATAGAGTTTAAAGCTCACAAAAGAGAGTTTAAAACCCACACCGGAAGCTACAAAGGCAAAAAGATTTCAGTAATCTCAACTGGTATTGGTACAGATAATATTGACATTGTTTTAAATGAACTAGATGCGCTTGTTAATATTGATTTTACTACTAGGGAGATAAAACAACAGTTAACAACCCTAACAATAATTAGGATAGGCACCTCTGGAGCAATTCAAGCAGATGTCCCTGTAGATAGTTTTTTAATTTCAGAGAAAGCAATAGGTTTTGATACCTTACTTCACTTTTACAATACCAATAGCCTACTAGATCTTAACTTTTCCAAAGCATTAAAAGAACACTGTAATTGGAATTCTACAAACGCCTCGCCTTATGTAGTAGATGCAAGTAAAAAATTGCTTTCACATTTCAATGATCCGGTCTTTAAAAAAGGGTGTACCGTAACTAATGTTGGATTTTATGGACCACAAGGAAGGAAACTTCGTCTTAAAATAAACGATAAAAACTTAAATGCTCATCTTACTAGTTTTCAATACAGGGGAAAAAAAATAACCAATTTCGAGATGGAAACCTCTGGAATCTATGGGTTAGCGTCATTGTTGGGTCACCAAGCTATTTCATTGAATGCCATTTTAGCCAATAGAGCTACCCAAACATTTAGCATTAGTCCAAACAAAACAATTGCCAGATTAATTGCAACAACTTTAAATATTATAGCTCATAGAAAATGATTTTTATTAAAATGGCTATTAAGCACTCAATAATGAAGCTGATTATACTATGAAAAATTTTAGAATTGGAGGGGTCCCAGAGCACTTTAACCTTCCTTGGTATTTGACTTTAAAGAACAAAGAATATCTTGATGTAAATATCAACCTGAGATGGAAAGATTACCACGGTGGCACTGGTGATATGTGTAACGCCCTACGAAGTGGTGAGATTGACATGGCTGTGATTTTAACAGAAGGAATTGTAAAGGATATCACTCAAGGAAATCCAAGTAAAATTGTACAAGTATTTATTGATTCTCCCTTAATTTGGGGCATACACGTTTCTAAAAATAGTAGCTATACCACCATTGCCGATTTAAAAGGTAAAAAAGCTGCTATAAGTAGATATGGTTCTGGGTCACACCTAATGGCTTACGTCAACGCAGAAAATCAAGGTTGGGACATAGAAAACGAGCTTCATTTTGAAGTCATCAAAAACCTAAACGGAGCCCTAGAGAATCTTCCTAAAGGAATTGGTGATTATTTTATGTGGGAAAAATTTACTACAAAACCATTTGTTGATAATGGCCCTTTTAAATTAGTAGGCCACTGCCCTACTCCCTGGCCATGCTTTGTAATAGCTGTAAGAGATACCCTATTAGAACAAGACCCTATTGCTGTTAAGAATATGTTACAAATCATAAATAAGACCACCAAAAATTTTAAAGAAACCCCTGGTGTGGAGCAACTAATTGCAGAGCGATACAACCAAAAAATAGAAGATGTACAGCAGTGGTTATCACTTACTCAATGGAGCCAAAAGCAACTATCTGCATTAGAGCTAAAAAAGGTACAGGATAAGTTATTGCAGTTAGAATTAATTGAAAATAGACTTTTGGAAGAAAATATTCTATTTAATTTATAGCATAACTACTTGGTTTTTAGGTTTTTGTTTATGCGTATTGTTTACTTTGTTTAAGATAACGCAACCCTTTATAATATTGTTCATCTAATAGATGTAAAATAAAAAAGATGAATACAGTCCTTATTATATTGGCCCTTTTAGTAGCTACTACTTTTCTACTATTACATTTTAGTTGCAACGATACTACAGAGCCTTCAAAAAAAGAAAAAGAGTAAGTTTTATTAAGTATAGTTTGAGATCATCCATTTTATAATAAATTATAAAATGGATTTTTTTTTATCCTACTGCCAACAAATTGGTTTTTTGCCCTGGGCTAACAAATAGTTGTTTACAGTGCTAAAATGTTTATTTCCAAACCAATACCCTCTATTTGCACTTAGTGGTGACGGATGCCCACTTGTAAGCACCAGATGTTTGTTGGTATCTATTATTTTTTCCTTTTTCTTAGCAAAACCTCCCCAAAGCAAAAATACAACTCCTTTTTTATGAGCAGAAATGTTAGCGATAATGGCATCGGTAAAAGTCTCCCACCCTATTTTTTGATGACTCCCTGGTTTGTGTGCCTCTACTGTTAAAGTTGTGTTTAATAGCAGTACGCCTTGAGCAGCCCAACGCTCTAGATTTCCAGATGTATCATTAACAATACCTAAATCATCTTTTATTTCTTTGAAAATATTTTTAAGTGATGGAGGGTGTGCAACGTTATCTTTTACAGAAAAACTTAAGCCGTTGGCTTGTCCTTTATCATGATAGGGATCTTGACCAATAATAACCACTTTTATGGTATTGAAGCAGGTTTTAGTAAGGGCTTTAAATATGTCTTCTTTAGCAGGATAACAGGTGTTACTTTGATATGCATTGTCCACAAATAAGCTTAAAGACTCAAAGTAATCTTTAGTTACTTCCTCTTTTAAAATAGCTGCCCATGTTGGGGAAATATTAACATGCATTATGTGTATTTTTGTGTTTTAAAACTACTCTTTTTGTTTGTCAATAAAAAGTAATTATTTTAAATAGTATGATATTCTGGACTTGATCTATGATTAAAATTGATACCAAAACCCTTGAAGATTTAGAATTTCCGTCAGTTTTGCAGCAGGTTTCAAATTTCTGTATTACAGATCCTGGCAAACAAGCCATACTTGGCATAACACCTTTTGATAATAAAGAGTATATCCAAATTGCGCTGTATCAAGTTAAGGAATACACTGCCTCTTTTGGCAGTGATGCTCCTATACCAAATCATGGTTTTGAACCAATTTATAAAGAATTGCAATTGCTAGAAATAGAAAATAGCTCACTTGATATAACAGGCTTTAGAAAAATTCTAACCATTTGCCAGACAACACAAACCTTGCTTGGGTTTTTCGCAAAATATGAAGAATTTTATATACACTTAAACAGCAATGCCAATACCATTACCTATAGAGCAAATATAGCTGATGAAATTCAAGCAATATTTAATAAATATGGGGAGCTTAGGGATAATGCCTCTGAACAACTCTCAAGGATAAGAAAACGACTTAATGTGGTAAAAGGACAGGTAAATTCTTCCTTTAATAAAGCTCTTACAAGATATACCGGCAATGATTACTTGGATGACATACGTGAGTCTGTGGTAGAGAACAGACGCGTATTGGCTGTAAAGGCAATGTACAGACGCAAAGTTAGAGGAACAGTTCTGGGCAGCTCAAAAACAGGAAGTATTGTTTACATGGAGCCCCAAGAAACCTTTGAATTTACGACTGAGCTTAGCAATTTAATTTACGAAGAAATAGAAGAAATTAAACGTATTTTAAAAATGCTCACGGAGTACGTAAGACCCTACAATCATCTACTTACAAGCTATCAAGAATATCTAATACATATAGATACTGTGGCAGCAAAGGCAAAGTATGCCATTGAAATAAATGGCGTTTTACCTCTTATAACATCTCAAAGAAGACTTTCTTTGATACAGGCATTTCACCCATTATTATATGTAGCAAACAAGAAGCGAAAAGAGAAAACATATCCCCAAAGTATAGCCCTTTTTCAGGAAGGTAGAATAATCGTTATTTCTGGTCCCAATGCAGGAGGAAAAAGTAT
>CATEMS010000107.1 GCA_949507465.1 Flavobacteriaceae bacterium | reverse complement strand
TAGATCAATATTGGCATTTTGATTCCCAAAGAAATCTCTTGGGTTAATCTCTGTGAGTTCGATACTAAGTTCGTTCAAAAGCGATGGAGTTTTATATAAATTAATAAAAGTTGTTTATAAGTCTTAATTCTTAAAGTAAATATAGTTTTTTGAATTCATAAAGTAGTTTAGTTTTGTAATAGTACTGTCAACAATATATCAACAATATACTATGGCTATAATTACCCTTACTACAGACTTTGGTGAAAAGGATCACTTTGCTGCTGCGGTAAAAGGAGCTATCTATAGTGAATTGGAAGGAGTTAGAATTGTTGATATCTCACATGGTGTGTCTCCATTTCATATCATGGAAGCAGCCTATATCATTCAAAATGCGTACAGCAGTTTTCCTCCAGGAACCATACATATCATAGGGATAGACAGCGAACTCAACCCAGAAAACAAACACATTGCTGTACTTTTGGATGGACATTATTTTATATGCGCAAACAACGGTATCATTGCCATGTTAGCCAATGAAATAAATCCCCAAAAAATTGTTGAAATAAATATTCATGACAGGATCATTACAAATTTCCCTGTACTGGATGTATTTGTGAAGGTGGCATGCCACATTGCAAGAGGCGGAACCCTTGAAGTTATAGGAAAGCAAATAGACACCATCAAAGAGTTAAGAGGCATACGCCCTATTATTAATCAAAAAGCGAACCAGATTGTGGGGAGCGTGATTTATATAGATAACTACGGAAATGTGATCACCAATATTACCAAGTCTAAATTTGAAGAGATTGGCAAGGGAAGGTCTTTTAAAATAACCGCCAGAACTGCAAACTTTAGTACCATACACAGTCATTACAGTGATGCAATTAATTTTGACACTCCTATTGGCAAACGAGATGAAGACGGTAAAAAAATTGCCCTATGGAACTCCTCAAACTACTTAGAGCTCTCAATCTACAAAAGCAACCCTGCCACGGTAGGGAGTGCCAACTCTTTGTTTGGCCTACGCTATAGAGATACAGTTACCATAAATTTTACCTAAAGCTATTGATGGTTAGCTAAATTTTAAAATATGTGTACACGAATTGTAAAAATGGAATTTCAGGAAGATAAAATAGCTTCTTTTTTGGCTAATTTTGAAGCTATAAAACACAACATAAGACACTTTAAAGGCTGTTTGCATCTTGAGCTGTGGAGAGATAAACACAGGCCAACTGTATTTTTTACCTACAGTAAGTGGGAACAAGAAAGTGATTTAGAAAACTATAGAAATAGTGAATTATTTAAGGGAGTTTGGGCAACAACCAAACCAATGTTTAGCTCCAAAGCTAATGCCTGGAGTGTAGACAGCTTTGGCAGTATTGAAGGCTAATATAAAATAGATGCCTGGCCCTAGTAAAACCGGTCATAAAAAAAAAGATTTGTAGCTCAAATAAGCCTCTTGACAGTTTATATAAAGGGACTTATAAACATAGCCAACATAAATAATTATTATTTTTAGTGCCCTTACAAAAAAAATACTCTCCCCTAGGCTGTGGCACCTATTGCGTATACAGCTAGCGCTAGTAGCACTCCTTATTTTTGAGTAGTTATTATAGTTTATAATTGGACTGCATAGCTCATTTTGGGTGTTGATAAGTTCGTGTTGTAGTATGCTACAATTGAGATATATTTGTAAATAGTGTTTGTGCAAACAAGCCCTGAAATTTTTGAATAAATTATATAACCTCTAGAAAACATATTACATGAAATTTATTGTATCTAGTTCATACCTTCTAAAGCAACTACAGGTGCTTGGAGGTATTATAAACAACAACAATACCCTCCCTATTTTAGACATCTTTTTGTTTGATCTAGACGGAAATTCCCTTACAGTTTCTGCCTCAGATCTAGAAACAACCATAGCCACAAACCTTGAAGTTGAAAGCAGCCAGAAAGGCATTGTATGTATTCCTGCTCGTCTTTTACTCGATACCTTAAAGACATTTCCTGAGCAGCCACTTACTTTTACCGTTGAAGACAATAATACCGTAGAGATAAGCTCCAACCATGGTAAATATGCACTTGCTTATGCCCCTGGAGATGAATTTCCTAGCGCTATTGAATTAAAAGATCCTTCATCTACAACGCTGCAAGGTGATATTTTGGCAACTGCCATCAGCAAAACAATTTTTGCCAGTGGAAATGACGACCTACGCCCCGTGATGAGTGGTGTGTTTTTCCAGTTCTCTACAGAAGGATTAACTTTTGTAGCAACAGATGCTCATAAACTTGTAAAATACACTCGAACAGACGCAGTAGCTTCTCAAAGCGCAGAATTTATCATGCCCAAAAAACCTTTAAATCTATTAAAGGGTATTTTGGCAGGCAGTGAACAGGAGGTTAACATTGAGTATAATGAGAGCAATGCAAAATTCATGTTTGATAAAACGTTACTCATTTGCCGTCTTATAGACGGTAAGTATCCTAATTATGAAGCTGTAATACCAAAAGAAAACCCAAACAAATTAAGTATAGACCGCAATCTATTTTTGAATTCAGTGCGTCGCGTTTCTATTTTCTCAAATAAAACCACCCATCAAATTCGTTTAAAGATAGCTGGTGCAGAGCTAAACATCTCTGCAGAAGATATAGATTACAGTAACAAAGCCGAGGAGCGTCTTACCTGTGATTACCAAGGTGATGACATGCAAATTGGATTTAATTCTCGTTTTTTAACTGAAATGTTAAACAACCTTACCAGCCAGGATGTGTCTTTGGAAATGAGCCTTCCTAACCGCGCCGGGATTTTAACTCCTATAGATGGTCTAGACCAGGGAGAGATTGTTACCATGCTGGTCATGCCAGTGATGTTAAACAGCTAGGTAGCTATCTATAAAAACAAAAAAGTCTCGCAAATGCGAGACTTTTTTTATGGGTTAAAGTGAGGCTATTTAATAAAATCAATACTCATGAAATACACAGGAGGCTCTTGATTTTTTACTTTTATTGCATTTACAATTGGTATGGCTATGCTTAATATACTTACTCCAATGAGCAAAAGTATTCCTAGACCAAAAACAAGTATCAAGGGTATGGATAGAATGCAATACACAATAAGACTTAATTGAAAGTTAACGATTTGTTTGCCTTGATGCTCCATAGATACAACTTTATCTCTTTGGGTAAGCCATAATATAAGTGGTACTACAAGGCCTCCAAAACCTGTGATATAGGTCAAAAGTTGGGATAAGTGGGTTACCACAAGTAGGTTGTTGTCTATTTTTTTAAAATCTTGATTATAAAGCTCCATACAAATTAAAATACATAATTAATTAAAAGTGTCGTAATACCAAAGGCAGCAATAGAGACTATCAAAAATAAAAGGATACTTCTTACCAAGGGGTTGCTATTTGGTTTTTGCTGGGTCATGTTACTTAATTTACAATATTAGTAGCTAAGTTATCATAAATGTTACACTGTTGTGCAATGATAGGCAAACTCAAACTTAAATGTTTATTTTTGCATACCTATTAGCAGATATATCTATGACACATCAAGACACTATAGTTGCATTGGCAACACCCGCTGGCGCTGGGGCTATTGCTGTTATAAGACTATCTGGAGTAAAGGCTCTAGATATCGCAACACAAATCTTTGAGTCTGTGTCTGGTAAAACGCTTAAACTCCAACAAACACATACAGTGCATCTAGGACATATCAAAGATGGCAAAAGGGTGATAGATGAAGTTCTTGCCAGTGTATTTAAAAATCCAAATAGTTATACGGGAGAGGATACTGTAGAGTTTTCTTGTCATGGTAGCTCTTTTATACAACAAGAAATCATACAACTGTGTTTGCGCAATAATGCAAGAATGGCTACCCCAGGAGAGTTTACTTTGCGTAGTTTTTTAAACGGCAAGATGGATTTAAGCCAAGCAGAGGCAGTTGCAGATCTTATTGCTAGTGATAGCGCGGCGAGCCATCAACTAGCCATACAGCAAATGCGAGGAGGGTTTTCATCAGAGATAGCCGCCTTGAGAGAAGAGCTGCTTAATTTTGCATCACTTATAGAGCTAGAGTTAGATTTTGCAGAAGAAGATGTTGCCTTTGCCAACAGAGATGATTTTCAAAAATTAATTACTAAAATCTCCTTTGTACTAAAACGTCTTATTGATTCATTTGCAACAGGAAATGTATTAAAAAATGGCATTCCTGTAGCCATTGTTGGGCAGCCAAATGTGGGCAAATCTACTCTTTTAAATGCCCTTTTAAATGAGCAGCGCGCTATTGTAAGTGATATTGCTGGTACCACCAGAGATACCATAGAAGATGAAATAAGCATTGGTGGTATTGGTTTTAGATTTATAGATACAGCAGGTATTAGAGAAACTACAGACACCATTGAGGGGCTGGGTATTAAAAAGACATTTGAGAAGATTGAACAGGCGCAGGTAATCATTTTTTTAATAGATAGCCTAGCAATAGTTACCCAAGAGAATGGAATTGCTAATTTGCAAATAGAGATAGGAAAAATTAAAAATAAATACCCGCAAAAAGCCCTACTAGTAGTTGCTAATAAGGCAGACACTTTAACTAGTAAAGAAAAAATAC
>CATEMS010000106.1 GCA_949507465.1 Flavobacteriaceae bacterium | reverse complement strand
ACCAACCCAAGACGCCTGCTGCTGATTCAAAAAAGGCCACTGCAACACCCCCTAGCCCCAGTGCTGGAGAAGGACAGTTTTCACTCTTTGGAGCAGATAGCCAGCCTACCCCGCACACACAGAATTACAGCAGTAGAAACACCATTAAAGACACAGAGCACTTTTACCAAACCATTCAACCCGGTATGGGAACTCATTTGTTTATTGAAAATTTAATGAAACAACCCAGTGTTTGTTTTGACACAGAAACAACAGGGCTAAACCCCCTTACTGCTGAGCTTGTTGGAATTGCTTTTTCTTGGGAAAAAGGCAAAGGATTCTACCTACCATTTCCCCAAGACAGAAATGCCTCTCAACAAATTATAGAACAATTACGACCATTTTTCGAATCCACAGCAATTGAAAAAGTTGGGCAAAACTTGAAATACGACATCAAAGTTTTGCATAAATACAACATCTCTATCCAAGGAAAATTATTTGATACCATGCTGGCTCATTACCTGATCAATCCAGATATGAGACACAATATGGATATTTTGGCAGAAACCTATTTAAACTACACGCCAGTATCGATTACTGAACTCATCGGTAAAAAGGGGAAAAACCAAAAATCGATGCGCCAGGTACCCATAGAGCAACAAACACAATATGCAGTAGAGGATGCAGATATTACATTTCAACTCAAACAGCATTTTGCCACCGAACTTAAAGAAAGTAATCTTCAAAAATTATTTGACGAGATTGAGGTACCACTTTTAAGAGTTCTTGCCGCTATGGAGTTGGAAGGTATCAAGCTAGATAAGGCATACTTAGAATCGCTATCTGGAGATTTAGACCATGATATTGTTACCCTTGAGGCTGCAATTTACAAAGAGGCTGGAGAGGAGTTTAATATCGCATCTCCCAAACAATTGGGAGAGATTTTATTTGGTAAAATGAAACTTGTTGCCAAGCCAAAAAAAACAAAGACAGGGCAATTCTCCACCGCAGAAGACGTGCTTTCTTACCTGGCCAAAGAGCATCAAATTATCGCAGATGTACTTGAATACCGCGGGCTGGCAAAACTAAAATCTACCTATGTGGATGCCCTACCCCTTCAAATAGAAGAATCGACCCAAAGAGTACATACCCAATACATGCAAACCGTTGCAGCCACTGGACGCTTAAGTAGTAATAATCCAAATTTACAAAACATTCCTATCCGCACCCAAAGAGGAAGACAGGTAAGAAAAGCCTTCGTCCCTAAAAATCAAGAATATGTTTTGGTGGCTGCAGATTATTCTCAAATAGAACTAAGAATCATTGCAGCATTAAGTGAAGAGCAAACCATGCTAAAAGCCTTTAAAGATGGGCTAGACATTCACGCATCTACAGCAGCAAAGGTATTTGATGTACCCTTAGAGGAAGTAACACGAGAGCAGCGAAGCAATGCCAAAACCGTAAACTTTGGGATTATCTATGGCGTCTCTGCCTTTGGCCTTAGCAACCAGACAGATCTATCTAGGGGGGAGGCAAAAGAACTGATTGATACCTACTACAAAACCTATCCAAAATTGCGTAATTACATGAGTGAATTGGTTGACTTTGCAAGAGACAATGGATATGTACAAACGGTGTTGGGTCGAAGAAGATACCTAAAGGATATCAATACCGCCAATGCAATTGTTCGTGGAGCTGCAGAGCGTAATGCCGTTAATGCGCCCATTCAAGGGAGTGCAGCAGATATTATTAAAATTGCCATGATAAACATTCATGAAAAAATAGAAAAAGAGGGATATAAAAGTAAAATGCTACTTCAGGTTCACGATGAACTTGTTTTTGATGTGTACAAACCAGAACTTTCTTTGATGAAAAAACTTATTAAAACTGAAATGGAGAATGCCCACATACTTTCCGTTCCGCTAGATGTAGAGATAGGCTTAGGGGAGGATTGGCTGCAGGCACATTAATAAATGGCTTGTTAACAAAAGCTAGTTGTTGTATTTTATACACTGTTATTGTATTTTTAAACACACTAAATCTAGTAAGATGAGAGGAATATATTCAAAAGCAGTTATTTTATTGTTGTTATTGTTACCTACTTCAAGGGTGTTTTCTCAGTGCGAAGACATCACCATAGGTAGTTTAGCCAACCCGGGGATTTATGATGTTGCTACCCTCACTGAGGCAGACGGATTGCGTAATGGCCCCAACTATTTTGGAGCTACCGTTTACTATCCTACAAACGCCACACCACCATATGCCAGTATCGCTATTGTACCAGGTTTTTCTGCATCACCAGATAGTGTTGAGCAATGGGGTCCATTTTATGCCTCTCATGGAATTGTTACCATTATCATAGGTACAAATTCTATTTTTGATTTTCCAGAAGCCAGAGCAGAAGCTTTACTAGACGCCCTAGAAACTTTACGAGAAGAAAACACAAGAAATGACTCACCTTTGCTTGGAGCAATAGATGAAGATAAGTTTGCTGTAAGTGGGCACTCTATGGGAGGTGGAGGAGCACAACGTGCTGCTGTGCTAGACAATAGCATTAAAGGGGTTGTTGCGCTGTGTCCTTGGCTACCCAATCCAGATTTAGATCATAGCAGTCCTGTAGTGATTTTTAGTGGTCAAAATGATGCTGTAGCGCCTCCAGGGGTTCATGCAAATATCCATTATGACAATACCCCAAATAGCACAAACAAACTTTTATTTGAAATAGAAAACGGCGATCACTCTGTGGCAAACACACCTGATGGAGGTAACACCAGTGTGGGCAAAATTGCGCTATCATGGTTTAACTTGTATGTAGCTCAAAACGATTGCTATTGCTCTTTATTAACAGATTACCTGCAGGACAATCCACTTGCGTCAAACATAGAAAGTAGTTTTGAATGCGAAATTTTAAACACACAAGAAAACCTAAGTCAGACCATTTTGTATCCCAATCCAACAAGAGGCATTATTACTATTTCAACTCAAGAAAATGTACGCTACAGTGTTTATTCAACCCTGGGCCAATTATTACTTTCTGGAGAACTAAAAGGAAGCACAAAGCAACTTAACCTCTTATCGCTACCAGGAAACATATTCTATGTGCGTGTCAATAACGATACGTTTAAAGTGTTAAAAACACAGTAAAATTTCGGCTATACAATCTATGCAATAGCACTGGTGTATCACTCAATTTTTTACACCCTGCCAAGAAATTAATCGTGTCTTTCTGTTAAAGAGTTTATCCCTGCCTTATTATTTCACGTAAAAGGACTAAAAATCTATCTTTTACTATTTGTTATTCAAATAAATAACAGTATTTTTGCCGTCCGATAATACGGGACAGAAATAATTTATTACTAATTAGACAAAGAACTATAATGGATACATTAAGTTACAAAACAGTATCTGCTAACAAAGCCACCGTAACAAAAGAGTGGTTGGTAGTAGATGCGGACGGGCACACACTAGGTCGTCTTGCGAGTGAAGTTGCAAAATTACTTCGCGGTAAACACAAGCCAAGCTTTACACCCCATGTGGATTGTGGAGACAATGTGATT
>CATEMS010000105.1 GCA_949507465.1 Flavobacteriaceae bacterium | reverse complement strand
TCTTCATTTGATACAATTACCTATACAGTAACACAAAAGGTGTTAGATACTTTATTTATTGAATATGGTACTCAAAGTAATTTACTTAAATGGGTGCAAACAGATTATGAGTTATTTGTAAAAAAACAAAATAATGATTTGCAGTTAATTTTTGATTCACGAATTGATTCTGATGTTTTTATAGGTGATCATTGGGGTTCCTATTTTTCTACTGATGGTGTCCCTGTTATTGTTAATACCATCCTTGGAGATTTTGAATGTCAGAGATCTAGGGTTTCGTTTGGGGATCCTTATTGTGCTGTCACTTATTTGATAAATCCTAATTATGGAGTAATAAAGCGAAGATCTGGTTGCGAATATGAAGCTATATTTGAGACGCTCATAGGTACAAACACTTTATAAATAAAGGGCAACAGCCAATCAAAATTATTCTCTCTGTCTTTCAAACTCCCTTACTAGATGTAGTTTTATGGTTGTGTATTTACTTTATGTTATTTAAAGAATGAAATTTAAATTGGTGTATATATTTTTAATAGTATCAGCAATGTGCCTTCTCTCATGTGACCGGCCACAATGCACAAATGAGAACCTAGTATTTAAGACCAATGAGCCAAATTCTAAGGAATATAAAGATGAATTAGTTGCTCAACTCAATAAGGTTGATCGTTCTAAGCTCACCTATTGGCTTCAAAAATATGAAGATAAAAATGATGAACAAACCCTATATTTCTATATTCAAGGAGATGGTTTGTGTGCTATTGTTCATTTAACAATGAACCATTGGAATTCACTTGAAAGTGTCAGAGAGAAAAAGGGAGTGGGAAGAAGAGGTGCAGAATTTACCAACCTAAAATTTAACATACTGCAAGACTCTTTATCAACAGAATTTATATACCTATCCTATGACAGATTAATAGATTGATACCCCTAGCATAAATCTCAAAATTTAAAAATCAATCTTTCTAACTCTGTCTTTCAAACTCACTCACCAAATGGAGTTTTATGCTCGGGTATTTACTTTGTGTCATTTGTAGGGTAAATGCAGAATCTGCAAAAAACACCAATTGTCCTCTTTTGTCTTTTGCTAAGAATTTGGATTTCACGCGTTTGAAATCTTTAAACTCATCACCCTTTAGGTCTAAGGGATCTACCCAGCAGGCTTTATGTACATTTAGGTTTTCATACCTGCAACTAGCCCCATACTCGTGTTCTAGCCTGTACTGAATTACTTCAAACTGAAGCGCCCCAACAGTTCCAATTACCTTACGCCCGTTGAGCTCTAGGGTAAACAATTGTGCAACACCTTCATCCATTAGTTGATCAATCCCTTTTTCAAGCTGTTTGCTCTTTAATGGATCTGCATTGTTAATGTATTTAAAGAATTCAGGAGAAAAACTTGGGATACCTTTGTATTGCATTTGTTCTCCTTGTGTGAGGGTATCTCCAATTTTAAAACTCCCTGTATCATGAAGTCCAACAATATCTCCGGGGTAGGAGGTGTCTACAATTTGTTTTTTTTCAGCAAAGAATGCGTTGGGACTAGAAAACTTCATCTTCTTTTTGTTGCGAACATGAACATAATTAGTATTTCTTTTAAATACACCAGATACAATTTTTACAAAAGCCAACCGATCTCTATGTTTGGGATCCATGTTTGCATGAATTTTAAAAACAAACCCAGAAAACTCATTCTCCTCAGGTTTTACCAGTCTTGTGTCACTTGATTTTGGTTGTGGTTTTGGTGCTATTTCTATAAAACAATCTAAAATCTCACGAACTCCAAAATTATTCAAAGCAGAACCAAAAAATACGGGTTGTAAATCTCCCCTCAGGTATTCTTCCCTTCCAAATTTCGGGTATACCTGGTCTATAAGTTCAAGTTCTTCTCTGATGGTTTGTGCAGGCTCACTACCAATTAATTGGTCTAAATGTTCAGAAGCAATATCTTCAATTTCTATGGTTTCTTCGATGTTTTTTCTGCTGTCGCCACTAAAAAGATTTATATTTTTCTCCCAAATATTATAAATACCTTTAAAGTCATATCCCATTCCAATTGGGAAGGAGAGTGGTGTTACCCTTAATTTCAATTTTTGCTCTACCTCATCCAGAAGTTCAAAGGCATCTTTACCCTCTCTATCTAGTTTGTTTATAAACACTATCATCGGGATGTTGCGCATGCGACAAACCTCAACAAGTTTTTCTGTTTGCTCCTCCACTCCTTTTGCTACATCTATGACAACAATGACACTATCGACTGCTGTTAAAGTTCTAAACGTGTCTTCCGCGAAATCCTTATGCCCAGGGGTATCTAAAATATT
>CATEMS010000104.1 GCA_949507465.1 Flavobacteriaceae bacterium | reverse complement strand
GGTTGACGCATTACCTCCAAGACACCTCTTTTAAATTCTGGCAATTCATCTAAGAACAATACCCCATTGTGTGCCAAAGAAATCTCTCCTGGTTTTGGGTATTGACCCCCACCAACAAGAGCCACATCAGATATAGTGTGATGTGGACTCCTAAAGGGCCTAGAGGTCATAATACCCGATTTTTGTAATGTCCTGCCTGCTACACTATGTATTTTGGTAGTCTCCAAACTCTCCTGCAAGGTCATTGGTGGCAGTATAGAGGGTAATCGCTTTGCCAGCATTGTTTTTCCAGATCCTGGAGGACCAATTAATGTAATATTATGCCCTCCCGCAGCGGCAATCTCCATACAGCGTTTTATGGACTCCTGCCCTTTTACATCTGCAAAATCATATTCGGGTCGCTCTAAATGCCTGTAAAACTCTGCCTGTAAATCTATGGTGGTTTCAAGTAGTGGAGTAGCCAAATCAAAATAAGCAATTACTTGAGAGATATTAAGGGCGCCATACACCTCTAAGCCCTCAACTATGGCAGCCTCTTTGGCATTTTGCATAGGCAAAATAAAACCTTTAAACCCCTCCTCTTTGGCCTTAAGCGCTATAGATAAGGCACCTGTGATTGGTTGCAAGTTTCCATCCAAAGACAACTCCCCCATAATAATGTAGCTATCTATTGGGTGTTTTAGCTGTATTTGATCTGTAGCAGCTAGTATACCCATGGCTAGGGTTAGATCATAGGCAGAACCCTCTTTTCTTAGGTCTGCAGGAGACATGTTTAAAATTATTTTTTTACCAGGTATTTTATACCCATTGTTTTGCAGGGCAGCTGCAATTCTGAAATTACTTTCTTTAATGGCATTGTCTGGAAGACCCACCAAATGGTAGCCTATGCCAGTATTTACATGTACCTCAACGGTGATGGTGGTAGCTTCTACGCCAAAGACGGCACTACCAAAAACTTTTGTAAGCATATTTTAAGTATCAATATGCCGTAACCAGGGAATAAATAGGATATGAAATATACAAACAAAATAAACCACTGCAAAAAAGAGAATGGTATAAATAAAAAGTGGTAGCACTACCCTATGATACCCCTGGTGTAAATTGTTATTTGTTTCACTACTTTTGTTTTAAAAATAGTATATGAACTTTGGGTCTGTTTTTAAATGTATTGCTACAGCTTTTATTGGCAGTATGTTGGTGTGTTGTAATCAAACAACAAAGCCTACAAAGCTCCCCCCTGAGAATAGCAAAATAAAATATGCAACAGGCTTTACCATAACACAGAAAGAAAACCACACTGTTTTAAGTATAACAGCCTCAAGATCAAGTAGTAAAAAGGAGCTAAAATATGCACTGGCAGGAAAAGACATTGATTTAGAAAATCCTGAGGAGTATCATGCCGTAATTAGAACGCCTCTTAAAAAAATAGTGGTGACTTCCACCACACATATACCCTCACTAGAAGCACTTGGGGTTGAAAATAGCCTTGTTGGTTTTCCAAATTTAAACTACATCTCCTCAAAAAAGACACGAGGAAATATATCAAAAGGTAATATCAAAGAACTTGGCTCCAATCAAGATATAAATACAGAGGTATTGCTCGAGCTTTCTCCAGATGCAGTTGTAGGTTTTACATTGGATGGAAGTAACAAGAGTTTAAAAACCATTGAAAAAACAGGCATCCCCCTTCTTATTAATGCAGATTGGAGAGAAACTCACCCTTTAGGCAAAGCAGAGTGGATTAAATTTTTTGGAGCATTATATAACAAAACTAAACAAGCAGATAGTATTTTTAATACCATAGAAACCAGTTACAACGAGGCCAAAAAATTGGTGCAAAACATTAAATCAAAACCAACAGTGTTGAGTGGGGCGATGTATAAAGATATTTGGTATTTGCCTAAGGGAGATAGCTGGGCTGCTCGTTTTATTGAAGATGCCAATGGTGAATATCTCTGGAGAGATAGCAAAGGTACTGGCAGTATTGCCTTGAACATAGAAAGTGTTCTTGAAAAAGGACAAAATGCAGATTTTTGGATCGCTCCTGGACAGTTCACCTCACGTGCGCAATTGCTAGAATTTAACAAGGTATACAATGCATTTGATGCCTACAAAAACAACAAGATGTATACTTTTACAAATAAAAAAGGGGCAACTGGTGGCGTGCTATATTATGAATTAGCCCCTAACAGACCCGATTTGGTGTTAAAAGATATGATACACATATTGCACCCATCTGTATTAAAGGAGTATCAACCCTATTTTTTTGAAATCTTAAAATGATCCGACACACAAAAAACAACCGTTTGGTTATACTACTTAGTGGGTTACTAGTGGTGGTGGCATGTGTTAATATTAGTTTAGGCTCTGTAGCTATTCCTGTACAAGAAATTTTTAATAGCATTGTAGACACCCCAAGTAAAAGTTCTTGGCACTATATCATTACAAACTACAGATTTCCAAAGGCAATCACAGCAATCATTGCAGGGAGTGGCCTGGCCATCTCAGGACTATTAATGCAAACGCTCTTTAGAAATCCCCTTGCGGGGCCTTTTGTTCTGGGGCTTAGTAGTGGTGCAAGTTTGGGTGTAGCCATCTTAATTCTAGGGGCTGGAGTAATTTCTGGAATTTTTAGCACTTTTTTACTCAGCCCTTGGAGTATAGTAATTGCAAGTGCACTTGGTAGTTTTTTAGTATTGCTGGCCGTTCTGGCAGCTACCCTGAAGGTGAAAGACACCATGGCAATACTAATTATAGGTCTTATGTTTGGCTCGCTTACTGGAGCGTTGGTAGCTGTACTCTCTTATTTCAGTAATGCAGAACAGTTACAGCAATACATTTTTTGGTCTTTTGGGTCTCTAGGGAATCAAACATGGCAAGGAATTACCATCCTCTCTCTTTGCTTTTTTATAGGCTTAGTGCTAAGTATCTTTAGTGCTAAATCACTTAACGCACTACTTTTGGGAGAAAGTTATGCAAAAAGTATGGGGCTTAAAATAAAGAAAAACATGCTTGTAATAATTATAGCAACGAGCATTCTTGCAGGAGGTATCACCGCTTTTGTGGGCCCAATTGCCTTTATTGGTCTAGCGGTACCTCACTTAACAAGACAGTTTGTAAAAACATCCAATCATTTTGTATTAATTCCAGCGGTGGCACTAAGTGGTGCCATTTTAATGCTCGTTTGTGATACCATAGCCCAGTTACCTGGCACGGTATATACCTTACCTATTAATGCAATTACCTCTGTGGTTGGAGCACCTGTTGTTATATGGCTATTGGTGCGCAAAAGAAAACTTATTTTTTAATAACAGGTATGGCTAAACATAGTATCATTAGATGTCAAGATTTGAGCATTGGGTATCAAAACAAAAAGAAGGTTGCTGTCATTGCAAGTGGCATAGACTTTTCTATCACACAAGGTACCTTGGTATCTTTGGTGGGGAGTAATGGTATTGGTAAATCCACCCTTTTAAAAAGCCTTACTGCAATGTTGCCAACCCTTTCTGGAAGTTTACAAGTAGATGGCATAGAAATTAAAGACTATAGCCCCTTAGCACTAGCAACTAAATTAAGTGTGGTACTAACTCAGGCTCCTGCTTCCAAAAGTCTTACTGTATTAGAGCTTGTAAGTCTTGGAAGACAACCCCATACAAATTGGATGGGAAGCCTCTCACAAAATGATAAAGATATTATATACCAAGCCCTTGAGGATACAGATTTGGCTGATTTAAAAAACAAAAACTGTTTTAAGCTCAGTGATGGGCAACTCCAGCGTGTCTATATAGCAAGAGCATTGGCGCAAGACACGCCCCTTATTGTGTTGGATGAGCCTACCACCCACCTTGATTTATACCATAGAGCTTCTGTTGTTACACTTCTCAAGAGATTAACCCAAGAGAAAAATAAAACCATTCTATTTTCTACCCATGAAATAGATTTAGCCATTGATATTTCAGATAAAATGCTAGTGATGACACCACAAAAAATCATTTTTGACAGCCCCCATAATCTGATTGAGCAAGGAAGTTTTAATCTTTTGTTTCCAAATGATGTAGTTGTCTTTGATAAAAAAACTGGACGTTTTTCTGTCTCCTAATCCAAGTACAAAGAGTTACACTATAAAGGGTATAAACGAGCACAAAAAAAGTCTCGAAAATATCGAGACTTTAATGGCATGAAAGCGTATCATTTATTCTTTAATAAAACGAGTTGTTAAGCTCCCGCTAGTTGTATTAACCTTAACCACATAGACTCCTTTTGCAAGACTACTAACATCTACAACACTACTTTTGTGATCGATGGCTTGGCTTAAAACCAGTGCACCCACTGCAGAATATATGTCAATAGTTGTGTTATCTAACATAACATTTTGAAGGCTTACACTTAACACATCATTTGC
>CATEMS010000103.1 GCA_949507465.1 Flavobacteriaceae bacterium | reverse complement strand
GTATACCTTTTCCAGTAAACGTGGCACAGCCGTCATTACCTCTGGGTGAATTTCTTTAAGGTTGTCACTGATGGTTTCTAGACTTTCAGCAAAATGAATACTTACACCACAATATTGGTACATGTATAAAAGCATACGCTCATAAATATGACATACAGGTAAAAAACTAAGGGCTTTTGATTTGCCCATTTCTATGGGTAATCTTCCCTTGCTATGTTTGGCATTGCAGGCAATATTTTTATGACTTAACATCACACCTTTTGGTTTTCCAGTAGTACCAGAGGTGTAAATAAGTGTAGCCAAATCATCTTCTTGAACAGCATCCATTCGTTTTTGAACTTCTTGCTGCAGGTCTTTATTTTCATTACCAAGGTCAATGACCTGCTGCCAAGAATCACAGCCGTCTATATCTTCAAAGCTGTAAACTCCTAGAAGAGAGGGAACATTTGCTTTTATTTTATTTATTTTTTCTAGTACCTCCTGGCAAGAAACAAATACATACTTAGATTCTGAATGATTGAGTACATATTCATAATCTTGTTCTGAGATGGTAGGATAAATAGGCACATCTTGTGCACCTATTTGTAAAATACCTATATCACAAATATTCCATTGGGTTCTATTGGTCATAGATATTAGGGCTACCTTGTCATTGGCTTTAACACCAAGTTTTATAAGCCCTCGGCTAATTGCATTGGCCTGGTCTATGTATTGTTGTGTGGATGTTTTTATCCATTGACCGTTAACTTTACTAACTAGTGCACCTTCTTGCGGGTAGTTCTCTAATTGGTAATACGGAAAGTCAAAAAGTCTTTTTACTTCTGTCATATCGTTATAATTTCTGTGAATGCAAAATAGTGAAAAATATTCATTTTATATAACCTGAAGAATTTAAATAGAAGGGCATAAAAAAATGTCACACCCAGATGTGGATATGACATTTTTCTACAAACAATATTTGTTGCTACTGCTTTATAATCTTAAATGTTTGCAAGGTTTGTGTTTGTGATAAATTTAAAATGTATATGCCAGGGGTAAGGTCACTATACTCTAGGGTATGGTTTGCTGATGCCTTGCTGGTTTTGATAAGTTTGCCGTACATATCGTAAATAGTTGCAGTATAATTTGTGAGATTTGTTGTGATATGTAACACATCCTTAACGGGGTTTGGATAGATGCCAAATTGATAGTTTTGTTGGTCTGTTGCAGTGAGGGTATCGTCATTTAACGTATTGAAGGTTAAATCATCAAAATAAAAACCGTCTGCCTCTACAAAGCTATCTGACCTGAAAATAAAACGTGCATTTATGCTTTGCCCAATGTAATCACTTAAATCTATTTGTTCTAAAACCCATTGCTCTTGTGTACCATCATATAAGGGTTGTCCCTGGGGTTGATCTTCACTCCCTGGGTTGGTGTATAAACCGCATTGTGATATCCAGGTATTACCACCATTTACCGAAATTTGAAATTGTGCATAATCATAGTTGTTCTCTATGTCAAACTTTGTCCAAAAAGTGACATTGGCACCAATAGCATCGCTAAGGTCAATGGAATTATTTAACACAATCGATTTGTTTGCATTTCCATTGTAATCTCCATTTGCAGATTCTGTAATGCTACTCGGTGCAGATACAAAACTTTGTGTTGTGGTGGTCCAACCGTTATTTGAGTAGTTTGAGGTTGAGGAGGCATCATCTTGAAATATGGAGCTAAGGCTTCCAAATGTTTTTGTAACTAAAAGTGTGGTGTCATAACTGCCGTTATTGACAACTAATTCATAGACAATAAGATCACCGCTATTTACAGTGCCACTGATGCTATATTGTATGGTTGCCGTTTGTGTTTCTAACAATTCAATACCATTAAAATTAACAGCATCTCCTACGGCATCAATATTGTTTGAGATGGGAGTAAGAGAAACACTGAAGTTTCCGTTGCCAGATAAACCAAACCGTTTGATTTCAAAGGGGGCATCTATCACAGGATTGGTTCCTGTGTAGAGGGGACCTGTTTCTTTTAGAGAGGCAAAATTGCCGGTCATTTTTGCCGCCGTTAGGTTATGGTACATCATAGATTTAGAGATGGCCTCAATTTGGTTGGAGGGTGGCCAAAATTCAGGACCAATTTCTGGGGTGTACGCTAAAATTTTATCATGAGTACCAACCGTGCCGTACATAAAGTCATCGCTGTCTCCGGCAGCGGCGTATAGTTCTGCAGATAGTATGTTGTCATACCCATTTTGGGACACCAATTCTGCACCTAAATTATCAAGTAATTCTTCATCCACAGAGGGTGTGTTTTCAGCATATCCGTAAGGACGTAGTAGTAACTCACCGTAACTATGGTTGTTAAATGCCATGGTAAAATTATGCTGTTCTACAAACCATTTCATGGCCTGATTCTCTACCTCACTAAAAGGTGAGGGACCTCTGTAGACTTGACTATCTGGATTGCCAGAGGATCCTTCCCCTCCCCACATACCATTGTTGGAGTCTCCATCGATATAAAATTGGTAGTTTCTATTGTTGTCCACACCAAAGGTTCCGTTTGAGTTGTTTCTTCTGTTTTTTCTCCAAAAGCCCCCTCCATTTGGATTTATTTTTTCGTTGTATAGGTATCCATCTGGATTTACAACAGGGACAAAATATAATTCTGTGTTGTTTACAATGCTTTGAACCTCTGTATCTGTTTGGTAATTTTCCAGCAAATACCACATATAGAATATGAGCTGGTGTAATGACATGGGTTCTCGGGCATGATGTATGGCTGAATACAATATTTGTGGTTCACTCTCTAAGGTGTCAGGATTGTCACTTATCTTCACCCATTTAATCCCATTACCGCCAATAGATGGAGTAACAGAATTGTCTGGTTGTCCTTGGGTTAAAAAGCTACCAATATTTGATTTTGTTGTAATTAAATCTGGATAGAGAGCTTTCATTTGGTCTAGCTCCTCTAATACCTCTTGATACGTAAAATAACCTCCCATAGATCCATCAGAGTCATTGAAGTGAACGGGGGTTTGGTAGCTAAGGCCATCGTCTGCACACTCTGAGTTTCTTAGTGGTGTTTTAAGCTTGTTTTGGGTCAAAAAATGTTGTTCAAGATCATCTATCAATACCTCACATGTAAAACCATTATTACGAGCTATAGTGAGTTCTTTTGTTGAGAAATCTGAAATAATAAAGTGTCCTTTTTTATGCTTTCCATGATCTACAGCTATCCCCAAACTCTCTAGTTGAGATAGTTGTTGTGTATCAGAGTAGTAAATTTTTGCACGCTTAAATCTGTTTTCTGGGGATTGAGAAAAACCAGTAAGGGTAGCACACACAAAAAATAATGTAAGTAGGATATGTTTCATATTATTTTAACTCAGATTATCATAAACTAATTGAGCCAAAGGTATGCCTAGTGTTTATAAAATAATGTTAAACATGAATTAAAAGTGAGAAATTAATTAGCTTCCAGCCATTTTCTTGCGTTAACAAACCCTTCTAACCAAGGGCTCACCTGATCGTTGCGATGTTTTGGGTAGTGTCCCCAATTCCATGGAAAAGTTGAGCGTTCTAGGTGTGGCATCATCACTAGATGTCTTCCGGTGGCATCTGTCATCATTGCGGTATTAAAGTCACTACCATTTGGATTTGCGGGAAAGGTATCATAACCATATTTACCAACAATGTTGTAATGACTCTCTTGTTTAGGGAATGAAAATCTCCCTTCTCCGTGAGCTGCCCATATCCCTAGGGTGCTTCCAGCAAGAGAGGATAACATAATTGAGTTGTTTTCTTGTATGGTGACAGAGGTAAAATTACACTCAAACTTACCGCTATGGTTGTGACCCATTTTTGGTTTTTCTGTATCTAGGGGGTTGAGTAATCCTAATTCTATAAATAATTGGCAACCATTACAAACACCTAAAGAAAGCGTATCATCTTTAGCAAAGAAATTTTTCAATGCTGTGTTTGCCTTCTCATTGTATAGAAAAGCTCCTGCCCAACCCTTTGCGCTTCCAAGTACATCACTGTTAGAGAAACCACCAACAGCCGCTATAAATTTAATATCTTCTAGGGTTTCTCTCCCTTGTATTAAATCTGTCATATGAACATCTTTTACATCAAAGCCAGCCAAATACATGGCGTTCGCCATTTCTCGCTCACTGTTGCTTCCCTTTTCTCTTATGATAGCAGCTTTTATTCGTTTTTTTGCGGGGTCTATAATGGGCTTTTTTCCGTCAAAGTGTTGAGGAAATGTAAATTGCAAGGCTTGATTTTTATAATTTTCAAAACGATCAACTGCCATAGTTCCGCTCTGTTTTTCATCTAGTAAAAAAGAGGTTCTGTACCATACATCTCGCATTTGAGCTATATTGAAACTAAGTGTATCCTTGTGGTTGGTAAGGGATAGCTCTTCTTTGGTTGAAACAGTACCAATCTGAACAAAATCTATGTTGTTTTTATGCAATGTAGCTTCAACATTTTGATCATTAGATGCTTGAATTACTATACCGCAATTCTCTGAAAATAAAACCTTTACAGTGTCTTTTTCTTCAAGGCCAGAGAGGTTTAACCTGGCACCTAGTTGTGTGTCTGCAAAGCACATTTCTAACAAGGTTGTAATAAGTCCTCCAGAGGCCACATCATGGCCAGCTGCTATTTGGTTCTGTGCTGTAAGGGCTTGTATGGTGTTAAATACATTAGCCACATAAGAAGCATCTTTTACTGTTGGTGCCTCATTTCCAACGCTGTTTAATATTTGCCCAAAAGAGGATCCTCCAAGTTTAAAATCATCTTGGCTTAGATTTATATAGTAAATGCTTCCTTGGTCTTTTTGCAATACAGGTTCTACCACCTGGTTGATATCTTTACAGTGTCCTGCCGCGGTGATAATTACGGTTCCTGGAGAAATGACCTCCTGGTCTTTATATTTCTGTTTCATAGAAAGAGAATCCTTTCCTGTGGGTACATTTATACCAAGGGCTATACTAAAATCACTTACCGCTTCAACAGCTTTATACAAACGTGCATCCTCCCCTGGATTGTTGCAAGGCCACATCCAGTTGGCAGATAATGAAATACTTTGAATCCCATTTTCTAGTGGTGCCCAAATAATATTGGTTAAAGATTCTGTTATAGAATTTCTGGACCCTGCTACAGGATCAATTAATCCCGAGATAGGGGAGTGACCAATACTAGTAGCTACGCCTTGCTTTCCATTATAATCTAGTGCCATAACACCACAATTATTAAGGGGTAATTGTAAAGGCCCAGCACATTGTTGTTTGGCAACTTTACCTGTTACACAGCGGTCTACTTTGTTGGTTAACCAATCTTTACAACCTACAGCTTCCAGGCTTAGTAGGGCAGAGACATGCTTATCAATGTCTTGTACATCATAGGTTGCAGGGGTATAATTTCTCTCTATGGTGAAATCTGTCATGACCGTCTTTGGAGAGCTTCCAAACATATCACTTAAGGCAAAATCCATGGGTTTTTCTCCTGTTTTTTTACTCTCAAATGTAAATTGATGGTCTGCAGTAACATCACCAACTTGGTAGATTGGAGATCGCTCCCTATCTGCTACTCGTTGGAGGGTATCGATATCTTTTTTACCAATAACAAGACCCATTCGCTCTTGAGATTCATTTCCAATTATCTCTTTGGCAGATAATGTTGGATCTCCCACAGGTAGGGCGTCCATATTAATATTTCCTCCCGTATCCTCTACCAGTTCGCTCAAACAGTTGAGGTGGCCTCCAGCGCCATGGTCATGAATAGACACAATAGGATTTTCCTGTCGCTCTACCATGGCTCTAACGGCATTGGCAGCACGTTTTTGCATTTCTGGATTTGAGCGTTGTATGGCATTCAACTCTATACCACTAGAAAAAGCACCAGTATTTGCACTAGATACGGCTGCACCCCCCATTCCTATACGATAGTTTTCTCCACCAAGAATCACTATTTGATCTCCTTTTTTAGGAGTGTCCTTCAGGGCTTGTTCAGCCTTGCCATACCCAATCCCTCCGGCCATCATGATCACTTTATCAAATCCTAATGTTCTTGCGTGCTCTTGATGCTCAAAGGTGAGTACAGATCCTGAGATGAGTGGTTGCCCAAATTTATTTCCAAAATCACTGGCACCGTTGCTTGCTTTAATTAAAATATCAAGTGGTGTTTGATACAACCAATCTCTTTGTTTGATGGTTTGTTCCCATGGGCGATTTTTTTCTAACCTAGAGTAGGATGTCATATACACGGCTGTTCCGGCTAGTGGTAATGATCCTTTTCCACCAGCCAAACGGTCTCTTATTTCTCCCCCAGAGCCTGTTGCAGCTCCGTTAAAAGGCTCTACGGTAGTAGGGAAATTATGTGTTTCGGCTTTTATTGAAATAACACTATTAAATTCCTTGTTTTGATAATAATCTGGCTTATCTGCACTCTTTGGAGCAAATTGTGTTACAACAGGTCCTTTGATAAACGCTACATTGTCTTTGTAGGCAGATACAATTTGGTTTGGATGTTCTTTGGATGTTTTCTTAATGAGTTTAAACAACGAAGATGGCATTTGCTGGCCATCAATGATAAAGGTGCCATTAAATATTTTATGTCTACAGTGCTCGCTATTGGCCTGGCTAAACCCAAACACTTCAGAGTCTGTAAGTTTTCTATCTAGTTTCACAGCAAGTGCCTCTAGGTAGGTAACTTCTTCTTGATTTAAGGCCAAACCCTCAGATTGATTATAGCCAGCAATATCATCAATCTCTTTAATTGCCTGTGGCCTTACACTAATATCAAAAATTGTTTGATCCAAAGCAGAGAATTTTTCAAACAACATGGGATCAAAATCCTGAGTATCCTTCAAAGAGGGAGTAAATTCTTCAATCCTAATGATTCCTTCAATACCCATGTTTTGAGTTATCTCAACAGCATTGGTACTCCACGGGGTAATCATGGTAGCTCTAGGGCCAATAAAAAAATCCGCGATTGCGGACTGCTCTATTTGTGATACATTGCCAAAAAGCCACTGTAGTTTTTCATTGCTCTGTTTTGAAATTTCTGAGGTTGTCTGTACAGCAAAGACTTTGGTGGTAAGGTCTCCAAAAAAGTGAATCATTCTTGATGGGATTTCAATAGTTTTTAAAGTGTAAAGGTAGTTTTTTTTCTCAAATTTTTTTATAGAAAAAACTTGATTTGGTTTAGGTTATGAGAAACTTTTTAACAGTTTTAATCTTCCAAAAATTCATCTATGAGATTATTGTGAGTTGATTTATTAGCCCACAGGTTGTTGGGTTATTATATTGCTCAAAAAATAATCTTAAAGTTCCGTTAAGTATGCTCAATAAAACTAACTAATCATCTTTAAAAAAGTATATTGCACAAAATCTAAACAACACAAAATTTTTACACTATGAATTTAAAAAATCTGTTAGTAGCCTTTGCTATTTTATTTTCCTGGAATGCATTGTCTCAACAAACAATGGGCCCAAGTTCTGTATCTCAAGGTACTTTTATGGGTACAACCATTGCGCTTCGTAACATGCCCAGTGTTACTCAAATGGAAGAACAGGGGTTTGAGTATGCTAGAGAAATCAAGCAGAAATTTGATCCAACACAAAAAAATGCAGTTATTGACACCAACGATTTGCCTTTAGAGGGGCAACATCCTGGATATCAGAGCGAGCAAGGAACAAGAGATCCTTTAACAGTATTGCAAAACTTTCAAGGTGCTTCTATTCAAGAAGGACAAGCGATTCCTCCAGACCCAACGGGCGCTGTAGGACCTAATCACTATGTCCATGCAGTAAACCTGGTCGTAAAAATATTTGATAAAACTGGGAATCTATTAACCGGCCCGGTGGCACTTGGTACTTTTTTAGGAAACGGTAACAATAATGGCGATCCTATTGTGATGTATGATCACCTTGCTGATCGTTTTTTTGTTAGCCAGTTCAATGTAGGTACCAATGCCCTTATTATTGGTGTTTCTCAAACTCCAGATCCAACGGGAGCTTACAACTTATACAATTACCCACTAGATTCTTTCCCAGATTACCCTCACTACGCAGTTTGGCATGATGGGTATTACCTAACCGCAAATAAAAACCAAGGAGATAAGGTTTATGTTTTAGACAGACAGTCCATGATAGATGGTGATACTGATCCAACGATTATTGGATACAGCTTGCCACAATTTGTAAGAAACCCATTTACAGTGATAAGTCCAGAACCTGCAAATCTAGTAGGCCCAGATGCAGATACAGACTCTCCAGCATTTATTGTGTACTTACAAGATGGGTCTTGGGGTGGCGTATCGTATGATCACATAAAAGTCTGGACCATAGATACAGACTTTGAAACACCAGGGAATTCAACAGTGAGTCAACCTCAGGAAATTGAAACGGCTCCTTTCGATTCTTTTTTCCGTCAATTCGGACAGGGAGATTTTAGACAGCCAAGTACAGATCAACGTTTGGATGGCGCCTCTGGAGTAATCAGTTATGCTGCAAATTACAGAAGTTTTCAAAATCATAACTCTTGGGTCATCACTTTTAATGAAGATATGGGTGGCCAACGTGGAGGTATCCGTTGGATAGAGCTTCGTAACACAGACGCAGACAGCTCTTGGTCTTTATTTCAAGAAGGAACTTACGCTCCTGAAGATGGAGAGAGTAGGTACATGAGCAGCTCTGCCATGGACCAAGATGGAAACATTGGTATGGCATACAACTTAAGCAGCCAAAACACAGCGGCAAGTATCAGATATACGGGTCGTTACAATGGAGATGAGCTTGGGCAAATGACTTTTCCTGAAGGTGTTATCTGGGATGGTACAGGATGGCAAACAAACACCAACAGGTTTGGAGACTATGCACACCTTACAATGGATCCAGATGGAGTTACCTTTTGGCACACTTCAGAATATTTTCAAGGGGTGAACCAATGGAGAACACGTATTGCTTCTTTTACCCTCAATAATGGTTTCTCAGAAGATATAGGGGTATACAATTTTGACCAACCTGTGAGTGGTGATGATTTAACTGACGCAGAAACTGTAACAGTAAAAATATTCAATTTTGGTACAGATCCTCAGCAGGATTTTGATATAGCGTTACGAGTAGACGGTACTTTATTAGCTACAGAAACATTTACAGAAACAATTGCCCCACAAAGCTCTGCTACCTTCACTTTTAATACTACTGTAGATTTATCTGAAGCCCAACAAGAGTATGAGATTGAAGCTCGTACCTTATTGGCTGAAGATGCCAATACACCTAATGATTCATTTACAAAAACCATTAGCAATACAGCATTATCTGTAATTGATCAGGAGTTTAACAGCGGTGAGTTCACCATACTCTCTGTAGGTTCAAAGCAATATGAGCTAAATTTCACAACAACCCGTGATTTTGGAGCTATTTCATACAGTGTTTACAATACAATAGGGCAACAGGTGTTAAATGGGCTGCTTGATAGCAATGGGCAAAGCCACACTACTACCTTAGATTTTAGTGCTCAACCGGTGGGTGTTTTCTTTGTGTCATTGACCAACGGCTCAAACAAAGCCTCCAAACGAGTAATTGTATTTAAATAAATAAAACACACAGAAAAGAACCTCAATGTGATACATGTTGAGGTTTTTTTTATGTATTGGGTTTTAGCAGCAAAGGTTAAATTTGTATTAATACTATTAATTTTAAAATTATTTACAAAGTAGCTGTTATATTTGTGGGGTATAAAAAATAGTTTCACATCCTTTTTTGTAATACAAACCAGCATAGCTTAGTTTTTAACTAACACAAACTGATATAAAATTGAGTACATTTTCTTTCATAAAAGCCCATAAAACCTTGCTTAGTATAGCAGTGTTATTATTCTTTATAGGACAGCCAATACTGAGCTCTGTTCTGATTTCTGGAGAAAATACTGTTGTGGTTATAGATATTGATACAGAGTCTGAGAAAGAAAATGAAACCAAAAACAACCAAGAGAAAGAATCCTCTGAAGAAAACAAAATAACAACCTATCATACCCCTTTGACTATTGTTTTCTCAAATTCATATTCAAATAAAATTGCTCAAGGACCAAACACTATATTTGGCTCTGTATTTTTAGAAATAAGCAATCCCCCTCCAGAGTTAGAATCATAAATTCTTGTCATTCACTTTTGTATTGCCCAAAAAGCGATGCAAATAATTTTTCTTTTCATTACATTTTAACAATACACTAGAGAGGTATTTTTCTCCAGTGAAACAAACATATTATGAATATTTTTAAAAATTTAAAAAGCGATTTACCTGCAAGTATCGTTGTATTTTTTGTTGCCCTGCCGCTTTGCTTGGGTATTGCATTGGCCAGTGGAGCTCCACTTTTTTCTGGACTAATTGCAGGTATTGTAGGGGGTATACTAGTAGGTATTTTGAGTGGCTCTCAAATAGGTGTTAGTGGACCAGCCGCCGGATTGGCCGCCATTGTACTTACAGCTATTGGTAGTTTAGGAGGTTTTGAAAATTTCCTATTAGCAGTTGTTTTAGGAGGTGTCATTCAAATGATATTTGGTTTTTTAAAAGCAGGTATCATTGGATATTATTTTCCATCCTCTGTCATTAAAGGAATGCTCACCGGTATTGGTATCATTATAATTTTAAAACAGATTCCATATTTCTTTGGCTATGATGCCTCAAAACAGGCTGATCTTATGTTTTTTCAAGTAGAAGGTGATACCTTCTTTTCTGGAATTTTAAATGCTATTAATGGTATAAGCCTTGGGCCAACAATTATAGCAGTGGTCGCCTTGGTAATTTTACTATTGTGGAGTTCTGTTCTTTCAAAAAAAGCAAAGATATTTACTCTCATACAAGGTCCTTTGGTGGCCGTTGTCTTTGGCGTTTTATATTTCATATTTACTAAAGACAGTCAGGTTTTTGGGATTACCCAACAACATCTTGTAAGTGTGCCAGTTCCTGATAGTTTTGATATGTTTTTAGGACAGTTTAGCACACCAAACTTTTCTGGTATAACAAATCCTGCCATATGGGTTACAGCATTTACCATCGCTCTTGTTGCCAGTCTGGAAACCCTTCTTTGTGTTGAGGCAACAGATAAGTTAGATCCTCAAAAAAGAGTCACACCTACCAATAAAGAACTCCTGGCCCAAGGTGCTGGAAATATTGTATCTGGTTTAATTGGTGGTTTGCCTGTAACGCAAGTTATTGTTAGATCTTCTGCCAATATACAATCTGGTGGTAAAACTAAGCTGTCTGCCATTGTACACGGTTTCTTGTTATTGATTTCTGTAGTATCGATTCCTACACTGTTAAACAAAATACCTTTATCTGTGTTGGCTTCTATATTACTTATTGTGGGATATAAGCTTGCCAAACCCTCATTGTTTAAAAAAATGTACACCCTTGGTTGGAAACAATTTTTACCCTTCACTATTACTGTACTGGGGATTGTTTTTACAGATTTACTCGTCGGAATAGCAATGGGTTTAATGGTGGGTATTGTTGTTATACTTATTAAGAGTTATCAAAATTCACATTTTTTACACATGGAAGATAAAAGCAATGGATCTGTTACAGTAAAAATGACCTTAGCAGAAGAAGTTACTTTTTTTAACAAAGGGGCTATTTTAAAAGAATTAGACGCTTTGCCTGAAGACAGTAGATTAGAGCTAGATGTCACAAAAACACGTTATTTGGACAATGATATCATCGAAATTTTAGAAGATTTTCAAGAAAAGGCAAAGACTAGAAATATATTTATCAAATTAATTTCTGAAAGGGGGATTGTAGAAAATCCAAAAAGTTTTATCGACTTTTTTACCTTAAGACCAAAAATAAAATAAATTTAAAGCACAAGTATAATTATGAAAGCACATACAAAACAAACACAGGCGGCCATGACCCCTGACACAGCATTACAATCATTAATAGATGGCAATAAAAGATTTGTAACCAATACTCAAGTCTCTAGAGATTTAAGGCAACAGGTTGCAGATACAAGCACAGGACAATTTCCATTTGCAACAGTATTACACTGTATAGACTCTAGAGTGTCTGCAGAATTGGTTTTTGACCAGGGTATTGGAGATCTCTTTAGTATTCGTATTGCAGGAAACTTTGTAAATACTGATATCTTAGGTTCTATGGAGTTTGCTACAAAACTAGCAGGTACTAAGGTTGTTGTTATTTTAGGGCATACAGCATGTGGTGCCGTTAAAGGAGCATGTGATCATGCTACATTAGGAAACCTCACAGGAATGCTAGATAAAATAGCTCCTGCTGTTACTGCGGTAACAGAACCAACAGATGCATCAATGCGTACCTCTGGTAACATTGATTTTGTGAATCAAGTAGCCATAAAAAATGTACACTTGGCTATAGATAACCTAAGAGCGATGAGCCCAGTTTTAAGTGAAATGGAGGCCTCTGGTCAAATTAAAGTAGTAGGAGCTATGTATGACATAAAAACCGGCGAGGTATCATTGTTGTAATTTATTCAATCAAAAAAAAGCCGCTTGAAATTCAAGCGGCTTTTTTTGTTGGTGTATGCTATTAAGAAATTTCAGACCTACCTTTGAGGCGAACTTCTATTTTTTTCTTTTTCGCGGTGATGCGCTTCATGGCGTCCATTAGCTTTTCATCTTTGGTTTTTTTATACATTTCGTTGATAGCAAGCACAAGCCTTTTGGCCTCTCGTGATGCGTGTACGCGGTCACTGGTAGACATATGACTCATCTTAGCTTTTTCAAACTCAGCTGCTTGTTGTAATAAATCCATTTCTTCTTTGATAGTTTCAATTTTTTATAAACCTACAAAAATAGGGTGAATCCCCAAAAGGGTACACCATTGATTGTGATTATTTTAACATAGGGTACTTTTTATTAATAACCTACCTTGGCATATACGGTGTTTGGAGTAGGGGCAAGAGGGGGTTATCAACCCATGTTAGAAGTTGGGTATTTGTGGTTGTTATTGTAAGACTTCATTTAATCGGCTCCACATTTGGTTATGGAAATCGATGGTCACTAAATCATCACTATCTGGAGCTTCACCCATACGAATGATTACTAGATTTTGACTTGGTATAACATCAAGATATTGACCATTTTTACCCATCCCTGCAATTAAATCTTGTGGCGCGTTTGGAGCTAAAGAGGTGTTTAAAGGAACCGTTACTCCTGGTGGTATCAAACTATTTTTGCCATTGAGCCACCAGAGGTAGCCGTATGATTCATTGATTAGTTGAGAAGTATTTACCATGTTAGAAAAATAATTTGTGTCACTTAAAACCACTTGGTTATCCCATACGCCCTCATTTAATATCAAAAGACCAAACCTAGCCATATCTCGTGCCGTACTCCAGTACACATTATTGTAATTTGATTGAATCCAACTTCCACCCATTCCAATTTTTATTTTTAATTTTTGATTGGTAAAGTCATTGTATGTGGTTTTGGATGCATTTTCGATAACATCTTTTAAAAGGGTATAGGTTGCATTGTGATAAAACCAGTTTGTTCCAGGAGCACTTTTATAGGTTAGGCATTTGGGCGTGGTGCAGTTTAGATCATCTACCTCATACTCCAAACCAGTAGTCATGGTGAGTTGATTTTTGATTTTTATCAACTCCTCTTGTTTTTGGGTAAGACTTGTCCAGCCATTGCCCAGATAGGTAGCGCTGGAGTCCTCAATAGAGAGTAATTGGTTAACTTGAGCTATACCTACCAAAAATGATGTAAGTGTTTTACCTGCAGAGGCCCAGTACCATAATGAGTTTTGATCAAAGGGTGCTGTGTTTTGAATTGTTGTACCCCAATAATTTTCAAGTACAATTTTTCCATCTTTTAAGACCACAAAGGCGCGGGTGTTATTTTGTTCAAGAAAATCATACAGGTCTTCAATGGCTGATGTTTGCCAATTTAGTTGTTCTGGGGGTGTTCTCTCCCACTGGGTTGAGTTTATATCTGGAAAATATAAATTAGTTGTAGGGGGTGAGTCCATAATCTGCTCATCGTCAGAGCAGGAAAAAAGCACTAGAACTAAAAGAAAAAGTGTTTTTTTCAAAAAAGGAACCTCAAGAAACTCTTTTGTCATTTTTAATGGATTTGAATAGGAACAAATATTTCATAATCTAGAGCTTCAAACAGGACATACCAATAGTCTTGGTTAAAGCAGGTTTCAAATATAAGGTTGGTCCAACAAATGTCTTGGTCATAATAAAGAGAGGTATCTGTTAATATATAAAATTCTATGGCTTCATTTAAGGCCATGATAATATTAAACAAAAAGTAGGAGGACAGCAAAGAGAATACAATAAATGTAATGACTTTTAGCTTACTCATTTTTATCCATTTGTATATAGCATAGTAAAAATAAATGATCATAGGTATACTCATACCAGTAATAACTGTAATTCCCTCTGGATTCCAAAAGCCATAATAAAAACTAATTTGGTTATGGAGTAAATCGTTTACAACACTAAAAAGTGCCATTTCTATAAGCACCACAGAAAACAAATAAATAATGTAACTGTATATATGATAGGGTATAACCTTTACTTTATCTTTTAAGAAGAATAATTTTATTGAGATTGCTATAGATAATGGCAAGGCGAAAAGGTTGATGCCTTTGAAGGATGCTATGCCAAAAAATAAATATTGTGGATCTTGGAAAAAGAACGAATATACTTGAGAAATAAACAATGAAATTGTTGCACTTATAAATAAAAAGTAATGTGGACTTATAACCACCTTACGATTTATATACCCATCTATTACCTTTTGTGGATGGATGATTAGCTGTTTAAAAATAACTACATATCGCTTAAGTAAAAAAACGTAGTTTGTCAAAAGTGAAGTAAAAATAAAAGCGGTATTCCATTCACTGTTTTCTACTTTTGTTGAGCATTTAGGACAGTATTGATAACTTTTAATTACAACTTCTTTACAGTAATTACATTTCATTTTAAGTACAGGTTAAGGGTATCTTTTAACCATTAAATTCACATAAATATACGTATTTTGAGCTACTTTTTGAATCAATACCCAATTGCCAGAAACCCTATTTTATTTTTTTTAAGAAAATCTCAATAATTTTTAGGCTCGTATATCCTTTAGGGTGTTGCGCTCAACACGCCTTAAATACTTGGCTCGGGTTTTATCACTAACAAATGGAACAGACCAAAACTGGTTTGTTTTTAGAAATAAAGACAATCTCCATCCAAAGACAAAGGTATACACCCCCATTACAAGACGTAATTTAACTGAGTTTAAATACAGCGTACGAACCGGTAGTGCAGGGGCACCATGAGTGATATAGGTTCTCACTTTTTTATTTTTTAAAAATGGCTTAGGGTAGGCATACAGCTTGGTAATGTTTACAAATTGATAGGCAAATCCTGGTGTAAAAACCTCGTCAAAGAATATTTCAGCCCTTGGTGTTAGTCTAAACCACCACACAGGAGATATGATAAAAATATTTTCTGACCATGTAATAAGATCTTTGTAGGAGGCAATTAATTTGGTTCGTGGCCTTGTAAAACTATCGCTATATAAATCTATAATTTTAAGTTCCTGCCCTTTAGACTCTATGCTTGCTTTAATGGTTTCAAAGATGCCATTGTAACAAAATGATTTTTTATCTGGATGCCCAATAATTACTAGGTTTTTCATATTCTAAAGATAAATAAAAATAAAACCAATACACTGCCTATCTATTTTTTTGGCAGGCTCACATTTTTATGATCTTGTGTTTACTTGCTTGGTTGTTTACACAGATATAATACACACCACTGGGCAATCCGCTTATATCAATAAAAGTACTCTCACTTTGTATAGCACCTGTAAGGACAACCCTTGCTAGATTATCATAAATACTGTAGGTAGCTCCAACCATGGTGGTTGGAGTATACATTTTCAAAACACTAGCTGCAGGGTTTGGGAAAACCTGAATCTGGTCTTCAGGTGTGTTTTGTGAGGGCTCAGACAGGGTATGCTCTGTTGAGGTGTAACCAAGACTGTGTAGGCCCTCTCGAATCTCTGGGGCATTCATAAATAAATTCCAGAACAACTGTGACTTGTAATTCTCAAGCATGGGGCCAATGGTTCCTTGGTCTATGGCAAGGTACCTTTCTGTTTTCCACAAGTAGTGCGGGGAGATGGCATCATAGGGCCCCAGAAGGCCAATATATGCTCCTTGGGTATCCTCATACAAATACCGTAAAAAGTCCAATGATTTTTGCGGGGTATATACCATAGAAGACAACGCAGCCGTTGGTGATATAATCCCTAAATCATTGTTTGGTTGGTGGGCCGCGTATCCTGTGCTCCCGTCTGTATTTCTTGAATAACTTGCTGTTAATCCCCAACAACTCGCGCTGTAGCCACCAAACTGATTTGGGTTTTGCACTGCATGTTGGTGAATGATTTCTGTATGGTTTTTAACAAGATCCCAGTAGTTTGCATAGGTATCTTGTAGGCCTCTGGGGTCAAGACCCAAATAGGAGTAATGTGCCCAAAATAAAGGCCCTACAGTACCTTGCGCTCCGTTGTGGTTAAACACAAGGGGTATATCATACTGGCTTGAGCTTGATACAATATCTCCACCTCTTGCCCATCCCTGATGATACACCTGGGTATCTATAGGATGCTCTGGTGAGGATACAGCCAAAAGATAGGTGATAAGGGCCTCGTTGTAGCCCCTTATTTGTAGGTTCATTTGCCAGTTGTGATTTGGTGACCAGTGCCAGTACAACACATTTTCGCCTTTGGTGTACCAGTTCCACTCAACACCTCTCCATAACCCATCGGCTTTTTGAGCTAAGAGCTGCTCTTGGGTATTTCCGTTTTTAAAATACTCTCTTATACAAATTAAGGACTGGCTCAAAAGCGCTGTTTCTACCAGGTCTCCACCATCATCAAACTCACTAAAGGGGATCACAACCCCGGTATTACCCTCTAACCAATGCGGCCAGGCGCCATGAAATCTATCCGCAGAGGCTAGAAAATCTAAGGCAGTGTGTAGGTGAGTAACACCCTGTGATTGAGATATATATCCGTTCTCAATGGCTAAAATTATATTTAAAAACCCAAAACCAGAACCTCCAGTGGCTATGGTGTTTTGGTCAAAACTTAAATCTTCTTGGTGTATTCGCTCTCTTGATAACTTTGATACAGGATGGGTGAAATCCCAAAAGTACTTGAGAGCATCCATTTGTAGCTCATCAATTAATTGGGCATCTGTTTTTTGGGCAAAAGATAGGTTGGCCCCTAAAATAAAAGAAAGTAGCACTATCCTTTTGATCATGTAAAGTAATTACGTATTCCTATCAAAAATAGGGGAACTTTAGGCCCCAATAAAATTTTAAACAAGAATAATTTTATTGACTTACTTCTAATATTTAATATGTAAATTTATCTACACAATTTTTAATCACTTATATCCCAGCCCCTATGGAGTTCATTATTTTAGCATTTATAGTAATTGGTTTTGTTGGCTTGGCTTTTTATTTGAAAAAACCACAGATAAGTCCTGAACAGCAATTTGAAGAAAAAGAAGCTAAAATACTAGCTCTAGAAAAACAAGTAAGTGAAAGAGATACCACCATTACAAATCTTACCAAAGAGTTAGAGATTGCAGCTGTAAGGACAGAAAATTTTGAGCAAATAAAGCTTGAAAAGGCCACAATCAATGAACGTCTTGCGCAAGTTGATAGAGAACGTAACACCCTTAAGAGTGAAAATATCGCCTATCAGAAAGCAGAGGAGGGGCGTCAAAAAGAAGTTACCAAAAGTATTGCCAGCGCCCTTACCCTTCAAGAATCTTTAGAGGCAGAGAAATCTCGCCTTAACGATGAGCGGGTTCAAGAAAAAGAAGATGCATTAAAAAAAATGAAGCTCAAATGGTCTGACCACGAAAGGGATGTTCAAAACCACCTGCAGTTTATTTGTAGAAATAACGTGATTACCTATGTGAGTCAAGAAGATTTCCCTCACCCCAGAAACAAACCAGATAGCTCTATAGAGATCATGGACCAACTCATTGTCTTTGATGCCAAAAGCCCAGCCAATGATGATTTGTCTAATTTCCCCAAATACATAAAAAACCAAACAGAAAATCTCAAAAAATATGCAAAGCATGACAATGTAAAAAATGATTTGTTTCTAGTAATACCCTCCAATACCCTGGAAGTGATAGATCAGTTTCATTACAATATTGGCGATTACAATGTGTATGTGATCACCAAAGATGCTCTAGAGCCCATAGTGCTAAGTTTAAAAAAGATTGAAGAGTATGAGTTTGCAGACAAATTAAGCCCAGAGGAGCGTGATAATGTGTGTAGAATTATTGGCAAGTTTGCTCATACCACAAAAAGACGCATACAAATAGATGAGTTTTTTGCTAGAGAATTTTTAGATACCCTAAGCAAAGCAGGGTCTCAATTACCTAGAGACATTCTGGAAAACGTCATTAAATTTGAGAATGCAGAGAAGTTAAACCCGCCCATGGAAAAAAGGAACAAGAAGATTCTTACCAAAGATTTAAAACAACAGGTAGATAAGCTTGAAAAAGAGATGCAAATGCGTGAGATTCCTAAAATATCTCCTCAAACAGATTTTGATTTGTAGGGAGTTTTAAAATACAGATATGATTTGTATAAAGACCCAAATACCCAAAGAAATTTGTGATATTGATGACGAGTTAAAAGCCATTTATCATAGCCATGACACAGTTTGTATATGGGTTTTTAAAACCAGAGATGATAGAAATAATTTCATGGACAACACCGTTGGCATGCTAAAAAAAGATAGAGAAGACTACTACATTTCAAATTACCAATAAACTAACCCACCCCAGTCTGAGCTAAGATAACAATAGGGGAGCCCAATGGGAGTAAACTTATTGTATGTTATCTATTTTGTTTTTTATTCCAATAGGGTAGCCAGGGTAGTGTAGTATCTATTTGCAATAAATACAGCACCTGCCTGGTTGTAATGTACATCATCAGCCAGTAGGGCATCATTAAATCCTGTAAACATGTCTACCGTTGTAACCAAAGAGGTATTGGTTGTTTTATTAGCTGCAATATCTAAGACCTCTTGTTGCATTTGAATAAAAAATGCTGTCAATTCTTTTGTCATTACATCACTTCTAGCTGGAGCCATCTGCTCAATAATTACTGTTATGTTTGGATTGTTTTCTTGGAGTGTATCTATGATGCTGTAAATGTTAGACACTGCCTGTGTGTAGGATAAACCCTCAAGGGCATCATTACCTCCCGGGGAGCTTAGTAAAACAATATCTGGAGCGCCTGTTTGATCCAACCACCCTCCAAGACCTTCTAGTATTTCTCCAGAGGTCCAACCACCTCTACCTTCATGGTCTGTATCAAAATTCATATCATTAAAGATCGGGTAGGAAGCTTGGTCTGTTCGTGTACCTATAAAATCAAAACTCCAATTATTTTCTTTTAGATCTTTCCAGAGTTCATACCTGTAGCTTTCATATTCTGGTCTAGATCCTTCAACTCTAGAGGCTCCTAATGGTAGTATTTTATTTATAGATGTGTTTTGTGGGCTAGGGCTAGAATCATCTTCCTTGCTACAAGCGCTCAAAGCTACTAGCGATAGTGCAATGGCCAATAATTGTATTTTTTGAATCATTTAGTTTTTATTTTTTTAAATGTAAAAAAAAGAGTTGGTCAATAGGGTTGTCACCGCTACCAGTTTTAAATTTAATAAAATTAAAATAATCGGAACATAGAGTACTAGGGGCACACACCTTTTGGGAGGTGTTACAATTAGTTTAAAACCAAAGTGATGGCTAATATTCTTGCTAGATTTTTAAAACTACCAATGTATTTTTTTACATTAGCCATTGCAATTAATCCATAACAACCAAAACTCATGATTACAAGATTTTTTACCCTATTTTTTTTGCTGACTACAGGATTGCTTTCAGCACAAAACTCACTGCTTCGCATGCCAAGAATTAGTCCAGATGCCCAAGAAATGGCTTTTTCTTATCAAGGAGATATTTGGGTTTACAACTTCAACACCAAGCAAACAAAACGTATAACTATTCACCAGGGTTATGAGACCAACCCTGTTTGGAATACCTCTGGGGATAAAATCGCTTTTTCTTCTAATAGAAAAGGATCCAATAATATTTTTACGGTTCAAAAAAATGGAGGAACCCCCAAACAAGTAACCTATTATCCAACATCAGACACACCGTATGATTGGACCTCTTCTAATGATATTGTATTTGCTACAACAAGGGTTTTAAAAGGCCCTGAGTGGGATGAGCAAATCTACCAGGTCAATGCTAATGGTGGTACCCCGCAACGATTTATTAAAGCTTTAGGTAGTATGGCATCTGTCTCTGCTGACGGTAATTTGGTTGCTTTTGTGAAAGGAGCTTGTAGAATTTCTAGAGAAGATTATTCTGGTTCAGCTCAGAGAGATGTATGGATTTATAACATAAACACTGGGAGCTATCACCAAGTGACCTTCTCAGAAAAGAATGATCATTCGCCACAATGGGATGCAGCAGGTAATTTGTATTATATAGGAGCCCAAAGTGGTCGTTACAATATTTTTAAGCAATCTATAAATTCAGATGGTTCAGTAAATGGGGCTTCCAAAAAAGTCACAAACCAAACTAAAAATGGGGTTGTTTCTTTTTCTGTAAGTGATCAAGGAACTATTTTGTATTCAACACTTTTTGACTTATATCAAATAAGCGAGGGACAATCCAAGAAGATCAACCTACAAATAGAATCAGATTACAAATTTGAGACTGAAAAAGAAGTTACCACAAGCTCAGATATCTCAGATTTTGATGTTTCACCAAACGGAAAATTAATCGCTCTTGAGATCAATGGAGAAATTTTTGTGAAGCAAAATGAGAAGGACAGAAAAAATTCTAATAATGTAAGTCATCATTTCTACAGAGATAGAAACCCGCAATGGATTAGTGATAAAGAGTTATTATTTGTTTCAGATAGAGACGGCCATAATGAGATATATAAAGCTGTTT
>CATEMS010000102.1 GCA_949507465.1 Flavobacteriaceae bacterium | reverse complement strand
TGGTTAGGTGTCCAGATTTAGATATAGCCTCTAAAATGATCGCTAAAATAAAAGAGGTTAAAAAACAAGGTGATACTATAGGAGGTACCATTACTTGTGTGATTCAGAATATTCCTGTTGGTTTAGGTGAGCCTGTTTTTGATAAACTTCATGCCCAACTAGGCAAAGCGATGCTGTCAATCAATGCCGTTAAGGGATTTGAATTTGGGAGTGGTTTCAGGGGTGCCAAAATGAAAGGAAGCGAGCATAATGACCTTTTCAATGAAGATGGCACTACAAAAACCAACCTATCTGGAGGCATACAAGGCGGTATCAGCAATGGGATGGACATCTACTTTAGGGTAGCGTTTAAACCCGTTGCAACACTAATGCAAATACAGCAAACTATAAACCACAAAGGTGAAAAAGTAGAAATGCAAGGAAAAGGTCGCCATGATCCATGTGTTGTTCCAAGGGCAGTACCTATAGTAGAAGCCATGGCAGCGATAACCATCGCAGATTTTTGGTTGGCAAATAAATTATCTAAATTGTAAGTTTACAGGGTATCTTAATTTTATGATCAATAACAGTATATGAAAAAATTAGCATTACATTGGAAAATCCTTTTAGGGATGTTAGCAGGTGTTCTATTTGCCTTACTACTCACAAATTTTGGTTGGGGCGCCTTGTTTATTGGAGATTGGATTAAACCTTTTGGCACCATATTTATCAGTTCCTTAAAGCTAATTGCAATTCCGCTGATATTGGCAGCTTTAATTAAGGGAATTGCAGATTTAAAGGATATTTCTAGTTTATCTAAGATGGGGGTTTGCACCATTTTTACATATGTTGTAACCACAGTAATTGCTGTGTCTATAGGGCTTACAGTAGTAAGTTTAATACAACCTGGAAAGACAATAAATGATGACACTCGCACTGAGCTTATAGAAGCCTATGGTGGAGATGCTGATGCCAAACTACAAGCTGCACAGGCACAGAGAGAATCTGGCCCTTTGCAGGCGCTCATAGATTTAGTGCCCAGTAATATTGTAAGTGCAGCCTCCAGTAACAGAAACATGTTACAGGTGATATTCTTTGCCGTGTTTTTTGGTATTTGCTTGATTTTAATACCAGAAGAAAAAGCAAAAACAGTAAAAGATTTTTTTGAAGGCCTGAACGAGGTCATACTAAAGATGGTTGATTTAATTATGCTAGCGGCACCCTTTGGTGTTTTTGCACTAATGGCTGCATTAGTTGTTGAAGCGCCAAGCCCGGATTTGTTTGCGGCTTTGGCCATGTATGGTATGTCTGTGGTTTTTGGGCTATTGTTAATGGTTGTGTTTTATATAGTACTTGTGAAGGTGTTTACTAAAAAATCACCCAAATTTTTCTTACAGGGAATTGCACCAGCGCAGTTGTTAGCATTTTCAACAAGTAGCAGTGCTGCCACACTGCCTGTTACCATGGAGCGTGTTACTGAGCATTTAGGAGTAGAGGAGGAGGTTTCGAGTTTTGTATTGCCCATTGGGGCAACTATTAATATGGATGGAACTAGTTTATATCAGGCAGTAGCAGCTGTTTTTATAGCACAAGCCTTTGGTATGGATTTAAGTTTTGGAACACAACTTGGTATCATTGCAACAGCAACACTGGCCTCTATTGGTTCTGCAGCAGTTCCTGGTGCCGGTATGGTAATGCTTGTTGGTGTGTTGGGTTATGCCGGTATTCCTGAAGCTGGTTTGGCACTCATATTTGCCGTAGATAGGCCTTTAGATATGTGTAGAACTGTTATAAATGTTACCGGAGACGCTACAGTATCCATGCTTGTTGCAAAATCTCAAAATAAATTAGGTGATCCTATAATTAAAAATTGGGATGACACGTATAAACAAAACAATGACTAAACAAAAAAGGCGGTTTGTATAGACCGCCTTTTTTTAACCATTATTGTTAAAATTATTTTTTTAATTCAACAACATGCGGATAAGGTATTTCAATACCAGCTGCATCAAGTGCTGTCTTTGCTTCCTCTAGTGTTGTGCAATGCACTTGCCAAAAGTCTTCGTTTTTAGTCCAACAACGTACAGCAAAATCTACAGAACTATC
>CATEMS010000101.1 GCA_949507465.1 Flavobacteriaceae bacterium | reverse complement strand
TTAAAAAACTATATTTGTAGCCATTAAAAAATATGAATATGAAAGCAGGAATTGTAGGATTACCAAACGTAGGAAAATCAACTCTTTTTAATTGTTTGTCTAACGCTAAGGCCCAAAGTGCAAATTTTCCATTTTGCACCATTGAACCAAATATTGGTGTTGTAAATGTTCCTGATGCTCGTTTGGTAAAACTTGAAGAGCTGGTTGTTCCAGAAAAAGTGATACCAGCAACTGTTGAGATTGTTGATATAGCAGGACTTGTTAAAGGAGCCAGTAAAGGAGAAGGTTTAGGAAATCAATTTCTTGGAAACATTAGAGAAACAGATGCTATTTTACATGTATTGCGTTGTTTTGATAATGATAACATTGTTCATGTTGACGGAAGCGTTGATCCACTCAGAGATAAAGAAACTATAGATGTAGAGTTACAATTAAAAGACCTGGAAACAGTAGATAAAAAATTAGAGAAGGTAAAACGCTCTTCAAGAACAGGTAATAAAGATGCCCAAAAAGAAGAAGCAGTATTACTTAAAATTAAAGAGGGTTTAGAACAAGGAATCTCCTTGAGAGCCATCTCGCTATCTGATTCTGATAGACAAGACTATGTAAACCCTTTACAGTTTATTACAGATAAGCCTGTTATGTATGTGTGTAATGTAGACGAAGAGGCCGTTTTACATGGTAATGCGTATGTGGAGCGTGTAAAAAAGGCAGTAGCAAAAGAACATGCAGAGGTCATTATTTTGGCAGTAGGAGCAGAGGCAGATATTACTGAGCTAGACTCTTTCGAGGAGCGTCAAATGTTTCTTGAAGATTTAGGTTTAAAAGAAGCAGGATCAGCAAAATTAATTCGTAGCGCTTACAGACTATTAAATTTACAAACCTATTTCACCGCTGGTGTTAAAGAAGTTCGTGCCTGGACTATTCCTGTAGGAGCAACAGCACCTCAAGCCGCAGGTGTAATACATACTGATTTTGAAAAGGGTTTTATTCGTGCAGAGGTTATCAAATACGATGATTATGTAAGTTTAGGTAGTGAAGCCAAAGTAAAGGAGGCAGGTAAAATGGGGGTTGAAGGAAAAGAATATATTGTAAACGATGGAGATGTAATGCACTTTAGATTTAACGTCTAGTATTGGTTTACAAGTTTTGTAATGAGGCCCTTGTTATTTGCTTTAAATAATAAGGGTTTTTTAATTTTAAAATTACAAGACCAAATAAGTAAAAAAACGCTCCTACTTTTGAAATTAAAGAAGAAGGTTGTTCACAATTACAAAGAGGTATTTGTTAATTACTTTGTGATTTAAATTTTTCAATTTTGTCTTGTTAGGGGTATATTTATCAACTATTCACACGTTTTTATGGCAAACACAAAATATACCGAAGATAACATACGATCTCTTGACTGGAAAGAGCATATTCGGATGCGTCCAGGTATGTATATCGGAAAACTAGGTGATGGTTCTTCTCCAGATGATGGTATCTACATTTTATTAAAAGAGGTTTTAGATAATAGCATTGATGAGTTTGTAATGGGGGCTGGTAAGACCATTGAAATTCGAATAAAAGATAAAGAAGTACGTGTTCGTGACTTTGGGCGTGGTGTTCCGCTAGGAAAAGTGGTAGATGTGGTTTCAAAGATGAACACTGGAGGAAAATATGATTCCAGGGCTTTTAAAAAATCTGTGGGTTTAAATGGAGTAGGTACAAAGGCCGTAAATGCTTTATCCTCTTACTTTAAGATAGAGTCTATAAGAGACAATAAAGTAAAATATGCTGCATTTTCTCAGGGAGAATTAACACAAGACAGTGCCGTAGAGGATTCAAGTAAACGCAAGGGTACAAAAGTTGTATTTATTCCAGATGAAGCTATTTTTAAAAACTTTAAGTACCGTAGTGAGTATGTAGTAAAAATGCTTAAAAACTACGTGTATCTCAACCCTGGATTAACCATCGATTTCAACGGTGAAAAGTTCTTTAGTGAAAACGGGCTTAAAGATTTATTGTCAGATAATATGTCTGGGGAAGACATGCTATATCCCATCATACATCTAAGAGGTACCGATATAGAAGTCGCGATGACTCACAGCAAAACACAATACAGTGAAGAGTACCATAGTTTTGTGAATGGACAAAACACCACACAAGGGGGAACACATCAGGCAGCCTTTAGAGAAAGCTTGGTTAAAACCATTAGGGAGTTTTATGGAAAAAACTATGAAGCTAGTGATATCAGAAAATCCATCGTTAGTGCTATTAGTATCAAAGTAATGGAGCCTGTTTTTGAGAGTCAAACAAAAACCAAACTTGGCTCAACGGTTATGGGAGGTGATTTGCCAACTGTGCGCACCTACATTAATGATTTCCTAAAAACACAATTAGATAATTTTTTACATAAAAACTCGAATGTCGCTGAGGTTTTACAGCGCAAAATAATGCAGGCAGAGCGTGAGCGTAAGGAGTTGTCTGGCATAAGAAAACTAGCCAAAGACCGTGCAAAAAAATCCAACCTGCACAACAAAAAATTGCGTGATTGCAGAATCCATTTAGGGGATACAAAAAAGCAGCGTAATTTAGAAACTACTCTTTTCATTACTGAAGGAGATAGTGCCTCTGGGAGTATTACAAAAAGCAGAGATGTGAATACACAAGCTGTATTTAGCCTGAAGGGGAAGCCCCTAAATAGTTATGGACTGAGTAAAAAGATAGTGTATGAAAATGAAGAGTTTAATCTTCTTCAGGCTGCATTAAATATAGAAGAGTCTATGGAAGATTTGCGATACAATAATATTGTTATCGCCACTGATGCAGATGTTGATGGAATGCACATCAGGCTATTACTAATCACGTTTTTTCTGCAGTTTTTTCCTGAGGTAATAAAAGAAGGCCATTTGTACATTCTACAAACCCCACTCTTTAGAGTTCGTAACAAAAAGAAAACGATTTATTGTTATTCTGAAGAAGAAAGGAAAAGTGCTCTAGAAGAGCTCAAACCTAAACCAGAGATTACCAGATTTAAAGGGTTGGGTGAGATCTCACCTAATGAATTTGTACATTTCATTGGTGATGATATTCGGTTAGACCCTGTAATGCTTGATAAACAAATGAGTATTGAGGAAATGCTATCCTTCTACATGGGAAAAAACACACCCAACCGACAAGAGTTTATTATAAATAATCTAAAAGTAGAGTTAGATGTCATTGAAGAACAAGCCTAACTTATACCAACCAATACAAAAGTGAAATTTTAATACATGAATGAGGACCAACATCCAGACCAAGAGTTAAATCCAGAGGATGCAACATCACAAAATGACCAGCAAGAAGAAATTCTTGATCAGTCAACTGTTGATGATAGTCAAGATGATTTTGATTTACCAGTATCGC
>CATEMS010000100.1 GCA_949507465.1 Flavobacteriaceae bacterium | reverse complement strand
AAGATTGAGGCAATGACTCAAACCTTTGCAACAGTTACCCTCCAGAATTATTTCCGTATGTATAGAAAGCTATCTGGTATGACCGGAACAGCTGTAACAGAAGCTGGAGAACTTTGGGAGATTTACAAACTAGATGTGGTGGAAATTCCAACAAACAGACCCATTGCACGTGATGATAGGGAGGATAAAATTTACAAAACCAAAAGAGAAAAATACAATGCTGTTATTGAGGAGGTAACAGAGCTGTCAAAACAAGGGAGGCCTGTTCTAATAGGTACAACTTCTGTTGAGATATCTGAACTCTTGAGTCGTATGCTTAGTATCAGAAAGGTAAAACACAACACCTTAAATGCAAAAATGCACAAAAGTGAGGCAGATATTGTTGCCCAAGCGGGTGATGCTGGTGTAGTAACCATTGCAACAAACATGGCAGGTCGTGGTACAGATATCAAATTAAGTGATGCTGTAAAGGCCGCTGGTGGTCTGGCCATTGTAGGTACAGAGCGTCATGATTCTAGACGTGTGGATAGACAGCTAAGAGGTCGTTCTGGACGTCAAGGAGATCCTGGTAGCTCTCAGTTTTATGTTTCTTTAGAAGACAATTTAATGCGTCTTTTTGGTAGCGAACGTATTGCTAAAATGATGGATAGAATGGGTCTTAAAGAAGGAGAGGTTATACAACACTCTATGATTTCTAAATCTATAGAACGAGCTCAGAAAAAAGTAGAAGAAAACAACTTTGGTATTCGTAAACGTTTGTTAGAGTATGATGATATCATGAATGCGCAGCGTGAGGTTATCTATAAAAGAAGATACAATGCGTTGTTTGGTGATAGACTTAGGGTTGATATTGCCAACATGATTTATGATACTGCAGAGATCATCTCTCAAAACAATAAGGAAAGTCAAGACTTTAAGAATTTTGAATTTGAATTGATCCGCTATTTTTCTATTGCCTCACCTGTAGATCAAAATGAATTTGAAAAATTAGGATTTCAAGACATTGCAGGCAAAGTATACAAAGTTGCCTACGGTCACTACCAAGAAAAAATGAATCAAAATGCAGAGATTGCCTTCCCGGTGATCCAAAATGTATATGAGAATCATAAAGATCAATACAAGCGCATCTTAGTGCCATTTACAGACGGTGTAAAAACCTTAAATGTTGCCACAGATTTAGAAACAGCCTATCAAACAAAAGGTGCAGAACTGGTGAAGGATTTTGAAAAAAACATTTCTCTAGCTATTATCGACGATACCTGGAAAACACACTTGCGGAAAATGGATGAATTAAAACAATCTGTGCAATTGGCGGTTCATGAGCAAAAAGACCCACTTTTGATTTACAAATTTGAAGCCTTTGAACTTTTTAAAACAATGGTTGAAAATGTAAACAAAGAGGTGTTATCATTCTTGTTTAAAGGGGAATTGCCCAAAGAAAACCAAAGACAGATTCAAGAAGCTCGAGAGGTAAAAAGCAAGCAAAAACTCAAAGAGCAGAAAGATGAAATACAAAACCTTGACCAGCGCTCTGCTGGAGCCAAGGCAGTTGGGCAAACACAAAACCAACCCCCTATTACAGAAACCATTACCAGAGAAATGCCGAAAATTGGTCGTAACGATAAAGTTACCATTAAGCATGTAATGAGCGGAGAGAGCAAGCAAGTAAAATACAAACAAGCAATCCCACTGATTACAAAAGGTGAATGGGTATTGACTCAAAAATAACCTCTCATACACAAATACCCCAGGAGCAAATTCTCCTGGGGTATTTATATTTATACAGTTCTTTATTTTAAAACTAAAGTGCTGTAATCTGCATTTACAAGAAAATTACTCTTTGTACTTGCGTTTTTATAAAACCCTCTGGCGAGGATTCTTTGAGCCTGTTTTGATACCGTAAATTCTAAGGATTTAGGATGCTTCAATCGAGACCTTTTTCCGTTAAACAAAAACGTAAATGGACTCTCTGATAGGCCAACAGTAGCATCTGTGTTGCGCAACACAATTTCTAAGCGTTTGAAATTATCTGCTAATTTACCAACCACCAGGTTTCCGAAGGAGCCCGTAACAAAAGCCTCTTTACTTATTGCTCCAATATATACATCACTAGAATTAGCGTTGAGCTCTATGCTCTCTAAGGTGTTTATTTTACATGTGTTTACAAATTTTACATACAAGGTGCCATACTGCCAATGGTTTACTATTACAGGAGCGTAAGAGGCATTAATGAGGGTTTGTACTCCATCTATGCGATCTGCGGCGAAAGGGGTATGATTTAATGTTGCCTTCACATTAAAAGCATCTGCCATTTTAATTTCACCGTACCTTCCATTAATATCAGTTTTGGTTTTTTTAGGCATTTTAATGATAATGGTTCTTTTTGCTGGAGGCTTTGTATTTCCTTTGTTTGTTTTTACTATGGTTTTAACAGCTCCATTGGTATCATATGTAAATACAAAGTTGTATTGCTCGCCTACCCGTGCTTGTAAATTAGATAAAGTACTAGTAATTGCTGTACCTGTAGAGGTAATAATTACATTTTTTGAGCTTCCTAAAACCTCAAAATCCCAAGCATCAAAAAGAGCTTGTTTTTGCTGTTTGTCAATATTTTCAGAGTCAATAAAAGCCAAAACCTCTACCTTATCTTTATTCCAGGTTTCAAAAATAACGTTGGTGTAAGAGCTCCTTAAGGTTACAACCATGTCTTGACTAGCATTATAGGAGGCCACAAATTTTTCTTGGGAAAAACCTGAAGCAACAAATACAATGGCTAGTGCCCAAAAAAGCCTAAACTTCAATGCTTGTGATTGTTTCATTGGTGTTATTTTTAAGTTCTTTTAATTTTGTTTTGAGCTTCATTAATAATTCTAGTCGCATTTTAAGGTTGTCTACCAAAGCTGTAATGATCTCTTCTGAAGGACCTACCTGAGTTAGTTCAATGTTTAAGCTCTCATACTCTAAATCCAGCACCTGTAACTGTTGCATGTATCCATCAATTACATCTTTATTATCTGAGGTGATTGTTAAAGAAGCCAATGCAACTTTGATACCAGAGGTATAGTATTGCTCAACCCTTTCTAAATCTGGAGAGATATCAGCTAAATGCACAAGTTTTTCATTGGATTGTAACTCTGCCCCAGCAGCATCTACTATACTATCATCCAGACCCTTGTTGGATAATTGTAAATAACCAAAAACACTCACGGCAACAAAAAGTATGGCAACAGCGGCAATTTTTATCCAAAACTGCATTGGGTGTATTGTCTTGAGTGTTTGGTTTTCACTAAAATTAGCCTGCAATCTTGCTTGAAAACGAGCTTGGTGTCCCTCTGGTAATTTTGGCGCTTGTGATGCGCTTTCCTTCATTATATCTCTAATATCTTTTGCCATAGTCTAGCTTCTTTAGATGTTGTTGTAATTGTATTTTACCACGATGAAGTTTTGTTCGTGAAGCACTTTGAGTGATATCAAGAACTTGAGCTATTTCCTGATGGTCATACCCTTCCAATAAAAATAGTTGTACCACAGATTTATAATTTGGAGGTAACTTTTCTATGGCCTGTTCTATAATTTGTT
>CATEMS010000099.1 GCA_949507465.1 Flavobacteriaceae bacterium | reverse complement strand
ACCCATAAAACTCTCCTTGTAAATGTAAAAAATAATGTGTTTTACAAGCCCTAAAGTTATCGCTAGTTGTTCACATTTTTAAAGAAAAAACAAACTCTTAGATTGTACTTACAAACAAATTTTCAAAGCCAAAAAAATTCAATTTAGAGCAAGTCATGGCCAAAGAAATAACAAAGCACATAAAAAATTATCTAATTGCTTGAATTACAAATATAATTTAGGGTATCTTTGCACACTCAAAAATCTAGAAGTAGGTATTGTTTTTAAAGACAATCTAAAAAAGATCCCTTTGAAAAACTAAAATTAAAACCGAAGTCGTGAACTTCAAAAATTAATGTTATGCCTGTAAAAATCAGACTACAAAGACACGGTAAAAAAGGAAAACCTTTTTACTGGATTGTAGCGGCAGATGCCCGCGCAAAAAGAGATGGTAAATACCTTGAAAAATTAGGTACCTATAACCCAAACACTAATCCTGCACAAATCAACTTAGATATTGATGGCTCTGTACAGTGGCTTCAAAATGGAGCGCAGCCTACAGATACAGCAAGAGCAATCCTTTCTTACAAAGGAGTGATGTTGAAAAATCATTTGGCCGGTGGTGTCCGAAAAGGAGCGCTAACCCAGGAGCAAGCAGACGCAAAGTTTGATGCGTGGCTTGAAGGAAAAGGAACAGCTGTGGAGGCCAAAAAGGCATCCTTAGCAGAGGCTAAAGGAAAATTAAAAGCAGAAGCGCTAGCTGCAGAGAAAGCAGTTAATGCTGCACGTATAGCAGCAAACACCCCTGTTGTAGAGGAAGAAGCACCTGTAGAGGAAGCTGCTGCTGAACCAGAAGCGCCTGCTGAAGAACAAGCAACTAAAGAAGAAGAATAAAACGCTTTAACGATGCAAAAGGAAGATTGTTTCTTCGTTGGTAAAGTCGTTAAAAAATATAGTTTTAAGGGAGAGCTGTTAATCAAACTTGATACAGATGACCCCGAGTTATTCTTGGAGATGGAATCAGTTTTTGTGGAACAACACAAGACACTGATTCCATTTTTTATTCAGCGCAGTCAGTTACACAAATCTAGCTTGTTGCGTGTTCAATTTGAAGATATCTATGATGAGGCTTCAGCAAATGCACTGCTGGGCACAGAATTATTTTTACCTCTTGATTTTCTTCCACCACTTGAAGGCAATAAGTTTTATTACCATGAAATAATAGGTTTTAAAGTTAGTGACACCCGATTTGGAGATGTTGGTGTTTTGGTTGGTGTAAACGATAAAACTGCACAACATTTGTTTGTGATCGAAAAACTAGGTAAAGAAATATTAATCCCAATTAACGATCTTTTTATAAAACAGGTGGACAGAGAAAACAAGATACTAAGGCTTGATGTTCCAAAGGGGCTCATCGAACTATATTTGTAATGTCTCAACTACCCTTCCAGTTCAAACAATTTAAGGTACATCAAGATCAATGCGCCATGAAAATTGGCACAGACGGTGTATTGCTTGGCGCCTGGTGCAGCTTGAATCATGAACCAAAAACCATACTAGATATTGGCGCTGGAACAGGAATTATAGCCCTACAATTAGCGCAGAGATCCTCAGCAAGTACAATTGACGCACTAGAAATTGACGGCCTAGCTCATGAACAATGTACCCACAATTTTGAGCATTCTTCTTGGGGAAATCGTTTGTTTTGTTACCATGGCTCTGTGCAAGAATTTGCTAGTGAAATGGATTTAAAATATGATTTAATTGTAAGCAATCCCCCTTTTTTTAAAGCTCCTAAAAATAGTGGTTCCCAAACAGAAAAGACAAGTCAAGAAAGAGCTACTGCAAGATTTACAGATACCTTACCCTTTGAGCACCTTGTGGTTTGCGCCGCTCATCTACTGAGTGAAAATGGTGTTTTTGCAACCATTGTACCCTATCAAGATACCGCCTCTTTTATAGAAATTGCAAGACAGAGCAAGTTGTTTAATTCAAGAATATGTAAGGTTAGGGGTACAAAAACCTCAAAGGTTAAACGCTGTTTGTTGGAGTTTTCACCTCACCAAAGTAAGACCATCAGCCAAGAGCTCACTATAGAAATTTCAAGACACAATTACACACAAGAGTATAAAAATTTAGTTCGTGATTTTTATGTTAAAATGTAGGAAACTAAAAAAGCGGTATTTATATTTACAAAACAATTAAAAACCAGATTATGAAACCTGATTTATTTGAAGCTCCAGATTATTACAACATTGATGATTTACTTACACAGGAGCACAAACTAATTCGTGATGCTGCACGAGCATGGGTAAAGCGAGATGTGTCACCCATTATAGAGCAGGCAGCACAAGATGCTGTTTTTCCGGAATCTATCATTCCTGGATTGGCTGGAATTGGTGCTTTTGGACCCTACATTCCAGAAACTTATGGAGGAGCAGGGCTAGATCAAATTTCATATGGCTTAATTATGCAAGAAATTGAGCGTGGTGATAGTGGTGTGCGCTCTACTGCATCTGTTCAATCATCTCTTGTAATGTACCCTATATGGAAATATGGAAATGAGCAGCAGCGTGCTAAATATTTACCAAAATTAGCCTCTGGAGAATGGATGGGTTCTTTTGGTTTAACAGAGCCAGACCATGGAAGTAACCCAGGTGGCATGATTACCAATTATAAAGATATGGGAGATCATTATCTTTTAAACGGAGCGAAACTCTGGATTTCAAACTCTCCTTTTTGTGATGTTGCCGTGGTATGGGCAAAGAATGAACAAGGACGTATACATGGGCTCATTGTTGAGAGAGATATGGAAGGATTCTCAACACCTGAGACTCATAATAAGTGGTCGCTAAGAGCCAGTGCTACTGGAGAATTGATATTTCAGGACGTTAAAGTTCCTAAAGAAAACTTACTGCCAAACAAATCTGGATTAGGAGCACCACTAGGATGTTTAGATTCTGCACGTTATGGAATCGCATGGGGTGTCATTGGAGCTGCCATGGATTGCTATGATACAGCCTTGAGATACTCAAAAGAGCGCGTACAGTTTGGAAGACCAATAGGAGGATTTCAACTTCAGCAAAAAAAATTAGCAGAAATGATTACAGAAATTACCAAAGCGCAATTACTTTGCTTGCGTCTTGGGCAACTCAAAAATGAAGACAAAGCTACCTCTGCACAAATTTCTATGGCCAAACGTAACAATGTAGATATGGCACTAAAAATTGCGAGAGATGCAAGACAAATGCTTGGAGGAATGGGTATCACCGGAGAATATCCAATAATGAGACACATGATGAATCTTGAAAGTGTGGTCACCTATGAGGGCACCCATGACATTCATCTTCTAATCACAGGATTAGATATTACAGGGCTTAATGCCTTTAAATAACATCAACGCTCCTGTGTATGACCTAAAAAGCCACTTGTAAGATAGTGGCTTTTTCTATAGAACTATTTTCTAAAGACCTCTAATGTTCCTGGGGCGCCATAGTTATTTGAAGACCATCCACAGAGGGGTCTATAGGGATTTGACAACTTAGCCTGCTGGTATCTAAAACATGAAAAGCTTCACCAAGCATCGCGCTCTCATCATCATTCATATCTTGTAAGTGGTGGTTTGAATCAATATAGCATTGGCATGAGGCGCACATAGCCATCCCTCCACAAACTCCAAGTGTACCCTCTGGAGCAAGTTCATAAAGCCGTATAACCTCCATAAGATTTAGGTTCATATCTGTAGGAGCTTTTACTTGATGAGAAACACCATCTCTGTCGGTAATATGGATAAGAATGTCTTTGTTTTCCATCATTCCACTTAGTTAATTGCTTTTACGACAGCTTTTGGCGCCTGTTTCTTGCTACCATCAAAGCCCTCTACACCTCCAACAGTAGTATATTTCATTACATGCCTTTTATCTGGAAAAATACGCTTGTATGCGCTTTGACACATCAAAGTAGCCTCGTGAAAACCACACAAAATAAGTTTCAACTTCCCTGGATAGGTATTTACATCACCAATGGCATAAATACCCGGAATGTTTGTTTGGTAGTCTAGGGTATTGTCAACTTTTATTGCATTTTTCTCAATCTCTAAACCCCAATCTGCTATAGGGCCCAACTTGGGTGCAAGACCAAAGAGAGGAATGAGGTAGTCACAGGGTTTATCAGAAGTAACATCTGCCTGTTTAATTGAAACACCTGTAAGTGTATTTTCTCCAACCAAGCCAACTACCTCTGCAGGTGTGATAAGTTGTATTCTACCTTGGTTTTTTAATTCTTGTACTTTCTCTACAGAGTCTAGCGCGCCACGAAACTCATTACGCCTATGCACCAGAGTAACACTTGCGGCAACATCTGTTAAAAAGATACTCCAGTCCAAAGCAGAGTCTCCACCTCCGGCAATGACAACGTCTTTGCCTCTGTATAATTCTGGTTCTCTGATCATATACTCAACCCCTTTGTCTTCAAAGTTTGCAATATTTGGAATGGGTGGTTTTCTTGGTTCAAAGCTCCCCAATCCTCCTGCTATAGCAACAATAGGGGCATGATGCTTTGTGCCTTTGTTGGTTGTGACTATAAAGCTACCATCATCCTGAGTTTGTATGCTTTGAGCTCGCTCTCCAAGAGTAAAACCTGGCTGAAAAGGCTCAATTTGCTTCATAAGGTTATCAACCAAATCACCTGCTAGTATTTCTGGAAAGGCTGGGATATCATAAATGGGTTTTTTGGGGTATATTTCACTGCATTGACCCCCTGGCTGAGCAAGAGCATCAATAAGGTGGCATTTTAATTTCAATAATCCAGCCTCAAAAACAGTAAAAAGTCCTGTAGGTCCTGCACCTATAATTAATATGTCTGTCTTAATCATGTAATTCAATCACTATTTAACTACTACTACTAACTTATATACCTATCTAAAAAGATAAAAAAGGACTCCTAGGGCGCTACATTAATTACCTCCAGAATTTGTGGAGCATGTTTTTTAATTGTCATTTCAACCCCACTTTTTAAGGTCATTTGGTTGACGCTACAACCCACGCAGGCTCCTTGTAATTGCACTTTAACAGTGGTACCGTCTTCTATGGCTAAAAGTTTTATGTCACCTCCATCGCTTTGGAGAAATGGACGAATCTCATCTAGTGCAATCTCTACTTTCTCTACTAATTGTTGCTGTTCCATACGCTTATTTTACTTCGCTACATCCTGCCATTGTGGTTATTTGAATTGCCTGAGTGGCAGGTAATGTTTTATTTCTTTTTACAGTTTCACTTACCACGTTTTTTGTAATTTCAATGAAAATTTCCTCAATTGCAGTACCCTCTTGAAGCGCTGCAGGGTGACCTACATCTCCAGCCTCTCTGATACTTTGTATCAAAGGTAACTCGCCAAGAAAAGGAATTTTTGAATCATCTGCCAAATGTTTGGCTCCCTGTTTTCCAAATATGAAATACTTATTGTCAGGCAACTCTGCGGGAATAAAATAGGCCATATTCTCTATGATTCCCAAAACGGGTACATCTATGCTCTGTTGTTGAAACATAGCAACTCCTTTTTTGGCGTCTGCCAAGGCCACTGCTTGTGGTGTACTTACCACAACGGCACCTGTGATAGGCAAAGACTGCATGATGCTTAAATGAATATCTCCAGTACCTGGAGGCAGGTCTAAAAGCATAAAATCAAGCTCGCCCCAAGCTGCATCAAAAATTAGTTGGTTTAAGGCCTTAGATGCCATTGGACCTCGCCATATAACTGCCTGATCTGGTTTGGTGAAAAACCCTATAGACAAAACCTTTACTCCATAATTCTCCACAGGTTTCATTTTACTTTTTCCCTCCACGTTTACAGAGAGGGGTCTTTCATTAGCTACATCAAACATGATTGGTATGGAAGGCCCGTAAATATCTGCGTCCAACACCCCTACTTTAAATCCCATTTTTGAGAGTGTAATAGCAAGATTTGCCGTTACTGTAGATTTACCAACACCTCCTTTACCAGAGGCAACAGCTATTATGTTTTTAATGCCTGGGATGGGTTTTCCCTTGATAAGGTTTGGATTGGATGGTTTGGCAGGCGCCTTCACCGTAATATTTACCTGTACTTTTGCCTTCACAGACACCTTTTCTTGTATGGTTTTTATGATATCTGCCTCCGCACGTTTTTTTATGTGCATTGCAGGGGTGGCCATTGTTATATCTACAACAACCTCATCGGCAAATGTCATAACATTGGTAACAGCACCACTGGCTACCATATTCTCTCCCTCTCCAGCTATTGTAATAGTTTCAAGGGCTGAGAGTATATCATTTTTATTGAATTTCTTCATTGGTCTTGCTGAGTATTTAGATAGATTCTAAAGTACAAAGATAGGCGTAAAACTTAAGAAAATATAGTTCCCTATTGAAATGATTTTAATGAAAGTAGCTGACCTTTTTAAGCCAAAAAAATTAAGATTAGTTCTCTGGAGGTAGTTCTAGCAAAGGATCCCAAAAATGAGCTTCTAAGTTCTGTACCTGAAAATCTACAACTACAATACCCTCAGATTCCAAGAGTTGTTGCATCAAACTTGTGCCTTGAAAATGATGTTTCCCCGTAAGAAGCCCTTTTTTATTTATCACTCGATGGGCTGGAACTTCATGCTTTTTACTTGCATTCATAGCCCACCCTACCATTCTGGCACTGCCCTTGCTACCCAGGTAACTTGCAATTGCCCCATAGCTAGTAACTCTTCCATGAGGTATTTGGCCTACAACCCTATAGACTCTTTGAAAAAAAGAAAGTTCCTCCATTGCTAAAGATCTTTAAAGATTTTAATGGCCGTTATTAAAGAAATTAATGCGGTGACCGCCCCAATAATGAAATTCATATTTACTTTTAAAGGCGCAACTTTAGAGGAGTCTTTTTGTTTGAAAAGATGAACGTATAATCTCAGGATAACAAACGTACCTATACCAGAGGCTAGAACGGCTGTTTGCAATGCTGGGGTTTCAAAAGAAAACCACCCAAAGGCAGAAAAAGTAACGCTAACATACACCCAATAGGGTAATGGCAACACATTGAGAAAAGCAATAAACATCCCACCAAAAAAACGTTTCTTTTTTGATTTTCTAACCAAATTATCAGGAATCGCCCTGCGGGTATCTTTTGCAATAAAAAGAAAGTAAATGGTGATACAAATGAAAATACCAAGTGCTACTTGCTCTAAAGAGGCAATAATGCTTGGGTTTTTTTCTAGAAATCTAGCAAACAATAACGCAATATAGGTTTGAAACATGATTGTAACACAGACCCCTAAAGAGAAGAGCGTTGCATTTCTTCTCCCTTCTTTCATACTTATTTTTGCAGCAGACATATTGATGAGCCCCGGAGGAATTACACCGATAAAAGCTGCTGAAAAAGCAATAATAAAGTTGAAAAGTATGCCCATTTGCGCTAGGTGAAGATACAGTATTTTTTGTCAAGAAAATCCAAAACGTATGTAGGTGATTTTTTTACCTTCTTGAAGGTATTGACGTTCATAAAATGTTTGAATTCCTACAACCTGATCGGGGGCATGCTCTCCGATACCATATACATCATGGTGCGCAAAATGTATTGGAAGTTTTAAACCCTGTAGGAGCCCAAGGGTATAGCCATGCATGTACTCGCTATCTGTTTTAAGGTGCATAACCCCTTTTGGTTTTAAAATTTCTTTGTATTTATTTAAAAAATCTTCATTTGTTAATCGATGCTTGGTACGCTTGTATTT
>CATEMS010000098.1 GCA_949507465.1 Flavobacteriaceae bacterium | reverse complement strand
TTTTCATGGAAATTTCTTCCAGTAATATAGATGAAATATACGCATCAGTGAATGCCCTGAGTGATGCATGTATGGCAAAGGTCATCGATTTTGCCGATAATAATTTAAAGGTCTTGAAATTTCTACCAGACAACAAAGAGATTTTTGGAAAAAAACTAGACTTTTCATACTATGGGTATCTGCCTATTTTATCGTTAAGAAAAATACCTACAGATGAATCTTTTAACAAGTTTATAAAACGAGCTTTTGATATTTTCTTGTCTTTATTTGTAATTGTTTTTATTGTTTCATGGTTAACTCCCATACTTGGTATTTTTATTAAATTAGAATCTAAAGGACCCGTTTTTTTCAAGCAAAAAAGAAATGGTCTAGATTACAAAGAATTTTACTGCTACAAATTTAGGTCTATGACCCCAAGCCCAACCGCAGATTTACATCAAGCAACCAAGGGGGATACCAGGGTAACAAGAGTGGGACGTATTATTCGTAAAACCAGTATGGATGAATTGCCTCAATTCATAAACGTACTTAAGGGAGATATGTCTGTGGTGGGTCCAAGACCTCATATGGTTAGTCACACCCATATGTATGCAGAAAAAATAGATAAATTCATGGTGCGTCACTTTGTAAAACCTGGCATTACTGGTTTGGCACAAGTAAGTGGGTATAGGGGAGAAGTTGAGACAGACTCAGATATCATAAACAGAGTAAAGTTTGATATCTTTTACCTTGAAAATTGGTCTATTATTTTAGATCTTAAGATTGTTTTTAAAACCGTTTATAATGCTATAAGAGGTGAAGAAAAAGCGTATTAATTATATTTTATACCCCGATGCTTTGATGTAAAACACCTTGTAACATCTGTTTGCAAACAGCTAATAATTACTATCTTTAACCTATGGAGAAATCATGTCCGGAGTGTGGAGGTAAAATCATGGGGCGCGCAGATAAAAAATTCTGTAGCGATGGCTGTCGTAATTCTCACAATAACAATTTAAATAAAGATAGTAGTAACCTTGTTAGAAATATAAACAATCGCTTGCGAAAAAATTACCGTACCCTAAAAACCTTAAACACCAAAGATAAGACAAAGGTTAAGAGAGAAACACTACTAAAGCATCAATTTAACTTTAAGTACCATACATCTGAGTATATAACAAAAACAGGATCTGTTTATCGTTATGTGTATGACCAGGGGTATTTAGAGCTTGAAAACGACTGGTTTTTACTGGTAAAGGATGATAGTGCTATCTAATTAACAATTGTGCAAAGCGCTTACATTAATTTTTAAACACCCAAGTAGCATGAAATACATTAGTGGGTTAACCTCTTTTGCTGTTATAGTCTTTTTTGTTTGGTTAAGCTTTGATAGCTTGCTACCTAATAAGGCAACTTTAGCGACAGCTCCAAACACAGTGTTCTCTGCTGAGCGTGCACTGGCGCCCCTTGAGGAAATTGCCAGGGCCCCACATTACCATGGTACCGATGAGCACACCCGTGTTCGTGATTTTATCATCTCTGAACTTGAAAAATTGGGGCTGGAAACACAGGTGCAAGAAGCCTTTGTTTTAAGTAACAATTCTAAACGGTTGGTCAGGCCAAAAAACATTATTGCTAGGTTAAAGGGTTCAGGTTCAGGAAAATCTCTAGTACTATTATCTCATTATGATAGTGCCCTGGTGCCTTCATTTGGAGCAAGTGATGCAGGGAGTGGTGTGGTAACAATACTAGAGAGTATACGGGCCTATAATGCCAGTGGAGAAAAACCTATCAATGATATCATTGTTGTCTTTACAGATGCAGAAGAAATTGGTTTGGTTGGAGCGTCACTCTTTGTAGAAAAACATCCTTGGGCAAAAAACGTAGGTCTAGTGCTTAACTTCGAAGCCAGGGGTAGCGGAGGGCCAAGCAACATGATTGTAGAAACCAATGGCGGCAATACCAATCTTATTAAAGCTTTTTCTAGTGCTAATGTTCCTTACCCCGTAGCATCTTCTTTGATGTATAGTGTGTACAAAATGCTCCCAAATGATACAGACTCTACCATCTTTAGAGAAGATGGTGATATAGAGAGTATCTTTTTTGCCTTTATTGATGATCACTATGACTACCACACCGCCAATGATACTCTAGAAAATCTAGACATAGAAACCCTGCAACATCAAGGAAGTTATCTGCTCCCCTTGCTGCGCTATTTTGCAACATCAGACCTAAGTCTTCTTAAGGCAAAGGATGATATGGTGTATGTAAACATGCCCATCGTGACATTTATTTACTATCCATTTTCATGGATTTTGCCAATGTTGTGTCTTGCTTTTGCTTTATTTTTTATACTAATGGGCTATGGATTTTACAAGCACAAACTACATCTGGGTAGTATATTAATAGGGTTTGTTCCCCTGCTGGGTTCTCTTTTAATTTGTGGAATTCTTGGGTTTTTTGGCTGGAAATTACTAACCAACTTATACCCGCAATACCAAGAGGTGCAGCATGGATTTAAATACAACGGACATGCCTATATTGGGTTTTTTGTAAGCCTTTGCTTGGCTATCTTATTTCAGGTATACCGCTATTTTGGAAAACGATATAATGTCATACATCTACTGGCGGCACCTTTGTTTGTTTGGTTGATAGTAAATGTGATTGTTTTTGTATTTCTAAAGGGTGCAGCCTTTTTTATAATTCCTGTGTTTTTTGGGCTTCTTAGTTGGTTTTTACTTTTGAGATTTCAAAACCCTTCTATAATTTTCATGGCGCTATTGGCAGCACCTGGAATTTTTATATTTGCGCCACTTATACAGTTTTTCCCTGTTGGGTTGGGGTCAGATCATATCGTGATAAGCTGTGTGTTTACTGTGCTGTTGTTTGTATTGTTACTACCGGTTCTTGGATTTTTTAAACTTAAAAAAGTGTTATCATACCTATTTTTTGCTCTTGCGTTGGTATTTTTTATCATAGCGCATACCCAAAGTTCTTTCTCACAGACACGCCAAAAGCCAAATAGTTTATCGTACTATAATAACCTTGACACCAATGAAGCTTACTGGGTTAGTTATGATAAGCTATTAGACCCTTGGACAAGAAGCTATTTGGGGGAAAATCCAAAACCAGCATCTGCGTATATAGAAAGTGCTGCAGGAAGTAAATACAACACAAGCTACAGCTTTGCTGCAAAGGCGCCTGTGGTGGCCATACCAGAATTTAAATTAACCATCAATAAAGATACTGTCTACGAGGGTATTCATGAAGTTAGTTTTACCATAATACCCCAAAGAGATGCCCATCAAATTCGGCTCTACACAAACAAAGATGTTGTTTTTTCATCTCTACAATTTAATGGCCTAAGGGCTTCTATGAATGATTCTTTAAAGCCAAGGGCATTAAACAGACCTACCGATGAATTGTTGCGATACTACATTGCAGATTCCGATTCCCTTCAGGTGTCTTATACATTACCTCAAAATACCCCCTCTCCTGTATTTAAGGTGCTTGAGTACGGTTTTGATTTAACAAGTAATCCACTACTTGAAATACGCCCAAGAGCAAAAAATATGATGCCTAAACCATTTGTAAATACAGATGCGGTTATCAATAAAAAATCATTTAGCATTCAAAAGAAGAGTGAAGTTCAGGATACATTACACTAATTTTAAACCCTTAGATTGAAAAAAACAATTGCAATTGCAGGATTAGGTTGGCTAGGGAAACCCCTAGCCCAACACTTGTCATTTTATGGATATGCTATAAAAGGCTCTGTGACTTCTCAAAGAAAAGCTACGGTCCTGGAGCAAAGTGGCATTGACACCTATGTAATAAATAGCACAGAGGACGGCCTATACGGCCCCGCTCAAGGGTTTTTAAAACACGTAGACACCTTGGTTATTATGATTCCTCCGGGTCTTAGAAAAAATACCGGGTCAGATTATATCTTAAAAATGTCTCACTTACTATCTGAGATTTTAACAGCTAAGGTGGCCAACATTATATTTATAAGTAGCACTGCAGTGTATAGTGATGACCAAGGCAAGGTAACAGAAAAACAAATCCCCTTACCAAAAACACAAGCAGCAAAACAATTATTTCAAGTAGAGCAATTATTTTTTAATGCGCCGGGTATCTCCACTAGTATCGTTCGCTTCGGAGGTCTTATAGGAGGAAATAGACAGCCTGTTAAATACCTTGCGGGTAGAAGAGATCTAAAAGGGGGTAATGCGCCGGTAAATCTCATTCATAAGAAAGACTGTATCGGTATTATTTCAAGTATTATAAAACAGGATGCCTATGGGCATTTCTTTAACGGAGTGCACCCAAATCATCCAAAGAAAAAAGAATATTATTCTCAAAAAGCCAAAGAATTAGGGCTAATCGCGCCACACTACCAAGAATTAAAGTCTGAGTCTTTAGGCAAGCAAATTGATTCTGTTAATTTAAAGGGTATTATTGGCTATCGTTTCAAAGAAATGATATAAGATTACCTATTGAGATACTGAAGATGTATCCTCACTATATAATCGCTTTTTAAGGACTTGTTTTTCTTGAAACTCATTGTTTTTTACCCTGTTATCTTGAGTGTCTTTTTCAAATTTTTCATTGATTTGGATGATTAAATTTGCAGTTGCCAAATTCATCTGGGAAATAGCCTGCTCAATTGCCAAGGAATCTAATCTACTTCTGTTGGCTATTTGCTTTACAAGTGCTGCTCTTGTCTTGGTTACAACAATCCTGGCATAAATAGGTTGAGTGTTTAAGGTATCTGGAATGTTTTTAGCGAGCGAGTCCATCCTAGAAACAAGGCTGTGACTGCGTTGTTGAATTGTTTTTAAACTTGCTTGATTTATGGCCAGAACTTCAGTCATAAGATCTTCAAAAACAGGCCATTGCGATATGTAATTCTCTGAACTCTTTGAAAACTCTGGCAGCCTAGCATCTTGCCAACCAAATAACAGGGTGTCTGAAATTTGTAATGGAGTGGTTTGAGAGGTTGAGTGCCTATTTTCTGTGCAACTCAAAACTACAATCAATAGGCAGGTGCTGAGAAAAAAGTTAAATGCATGTTTCATAAAACAATGTAATTAAAACAAATATACCTTTTCTCGGTAAAATGGCTATTTGTAAGGGGCTTTTATAGTAGTAAATAATGCTATATTTACATGAAAAACACACCCCCCTTAGTATGGAAAAAAGAATTTTAATCATTGGCGCTTCTGGACAAATTGGAAACGAACTTACCATGTCTCTAAGAAACAGGTATGGAAATCAAAATGTAATTGCCAGTGATCTACGAGAAGCTAACGCCCTTGTTATGGAGAGTGGTCCTTTCGAAATTCTTGACGCCATGGACGGCAAGGCTACAGAAAAAGCAGTCAAAAAGTATAACATAGCAGATGTGTATCTAATGGCTGCCATGTTAAGTGCAACCGCAGAAAAGTTTCCTGCCAAAGGGTGGGATTTAAACATGAGCTCTTTGTTTAATGTGCTAAACCTAGCCAAAGACAAAAAGATTGAAAGAATATTTTGGCCCTCTAGTATTGCCGTTTTTGGTCCTACTACGCCCAAAACAAACACCCCTCAACACACCATAATGGAACCTACAACAGTCTATGGAATAAGCAAACAAACTGGAGAGCGGTGGTGTGAGTATTATCACAAGCGTTATGGAGTAGACGTGCGTAGTATTAGATATCCTGGATTAATTAGTTACAAAACACCTCCCGGCGGAGGTACCACAGACTATGCCATAGAAATCTTTCATGAGGCTTTAAAAGAAAATAAATACACCTGTTTTTTATCGGCTCAAACTGCATTGCCTATGATGTTTATGGATGATGCCATTGACGCAACAGTTAATATCATGCTTGCCCCATCACAGAAAATAAAAATTCGAAACGCATACAATCTGGCAGCACTCAGTTTTACTCCTCAAGAGCTAGCTGTTAGCATACAAAAACACATCCCGGATTTTACCATTGCCTATCAACCAGATTTTAGACAAGTAATTGCAGATTCTTGGCCTGCAAGTATTGATGATTCTCAGGCAAGAAAAGATTGGGGGTGGGAGCACCGTATTGATCTTGATACATTGACCAAAATCATGATAGAGAACTTAAGCAAGTAAGAGAAATTCCCAAAAAAAGTATAGCGCATAAAAAAAGGCAAACAAGTTGTTTACCTTTTTTTGCCCCAAATTTTACCATGAACTTAACCTACTTATGTTATGGTATAGCTCAAATGTATCATTATTTTTATCCTAAAAAAGGAACTTCTAAAGGTTTTGGATAAAGTGAAAAATAAAGCCGATAAACGACTTACAAATTACATCATTGTTGCCAATTAAGAATTAATAGGCTCTATCTGGATTCCCTTCAAAGAAATTTATAAATGCTCTATTGACTACTCTATTACCCCCATTGGTGGGATAATCTCCTGTAAAATACCAATCTCCAAGATTTTTAGGACAGGCTTTATGCAGATCATCAACAGACTGAAATATCAATTTTACCTTGGTCGAAATACTCTCTTGTGTGATAAGCTGAGCAATTTTATCAGATATCTGCTCATCTGTAAAAGGTGCGTATAAATCTTTAACATGATTAATCACCTCTGCGTCCTCTAGCTCAAGTTGTTTTTTACATTTATGATAAATCTTCTCGATAATTGCATCTGTACCGCGGTCTTTATGCAAGGCAATAGCAGCATTAAAAGCAATAAGTTTTTCTAACCTGGCCATATCAATTCCATAGCAATCTGGATACCGTATTTGAGGAGCAGAGGATACAACCACAATTTGTTTGGGTTGCAGACGATCTAACATGCGCAGGATACTTTTCTTTAAAGTGGTTCCTCTTACAATGCTATCATCAATAATTACTAAATTATCTGTTGGTTTTACAACTCCATAAGTAACATCATATACATGTGCCACCAAATCATCTCTACTGCTATCATCGGTGATGAAAGTTCGCAATTTAACATCTTTTATGGCTATTTTCTCAGTCCGTATTTTATGGTCTTGTATCTCACTTAGGCGCTCTGGTGTAAGATTTTTTGCCTCTTTTAAAATAGCCTCATTTTTTTGTTTGTTGAGTTCATTTTGTGCCGCATCCAACATTCCATAAAAAGAAGTCTCTGCGGTATTTGGTATAAAAGAAAATACACTGTTCTCTGTATCATGATCAATGGCAGAGAGTACCTTAGGCATTATTAATCTGCCAAGCTCTTTGCGCTCTTGGTAAATTTCGGCATCACTCCCTCGCGAGAAATAAATGCGCTCAAAAGAACAACTTTTTCTGGGCAGTGGAGATAGTATTTCTGAAATACTCATACTCCCATTCTTTTTTAGGATTAAGGCATTACCTGGCTCGATTTCTTTTACAGCACTAAAAGCAACATTAAAAACAGTTTGTATCACAGGGCGCTCACTGGCTACAACTACCACCTCATCATCTTTGTAATAGTAGGCTGGGCGTATGCCTGCTGGGTCACGAAACACAAATGCATCTCCATGTCCCAGTAGTCCTGCCATGGCATAACCACCATCCCAATTTTTTGCAGATTTTTTTAGTATTTTCTCAATATTGAGATGCTCTATAATATGAGCAGATGCATTCTTTTTAGAGAGTCCTTTCTTCTTTGCTTTTTTATACAACCTGGCAACTCCTTGATCTAAGAAATGACCAATATTTTCTAGAATTGTAATGGTGTCTGCTTTTTCTTTAGGGTGCATTCCAAGATCAATTAAATTCTGGAATAACTCTGTGGTATTGGTCATGTTAAAGTTTCCGGCAATGATAAGATTGCGATGCATCCAATTATTTTGTCTTAAAAAGGGATGTACCGTCTCTACACTATTCCCACCAAAGGTTCCATAACGCACATGTCCCAACATTAGTTCCCCTATGTAAGGAATTTGTCTCTTTTGAGCAGCAATATCCTCTTTGATACTAGGGTTTTTATCAAATTCTGCATTGATGCGATTGTTTATTTGTGCAAAAATATCCTGTATGGGTTGTGATTTGTTAGACCTTACTCTACTAATGTATCGCTCTCCTGGGGTTGGGTCTAATTTAATGCTTGCAAATCCAGCACCGTCTTGACCACGATTGTGCTGTTTCTCCATCATTAAGTACATTTTATTCACTCCGTAAAAAGCGGTACCATATTTCTTTTTGTAAAAAGCCAAGGGTTTTAAAAGTCTAACCATGGCAATACCACATTCATGTTTTAAAGCGTCACTCATATTGGTTTCCCGAACAATAAGGGAGTTGTATTAATAATTAATAATTGTATATAAAAAAGTCCCAAAAAATATTGGGACGTGTTGTTATGCTAATTCCAAATCGTATTGCGTCAAGCTCTTGAATTTTTGTAAACGCAAGTCTATTTCTTTTTTGGTTAGATGTTCCATACGTTGTGTGCCAAATTTCTCTACACAAAAAGAAGCCAAACAAGAACCATAAATAATGGCTCTTTTCATGCTCTCAAAACTATAATCACCAGAGTTGGCCAAATATCCTGTAAAACCTCCTGCAAAAGTATCTCCAGCACCCGTTGGGTCAAACACCTCAGAGAGAGGCATTGCTGGGGCATAAAACATCTGCTGTTTATAAAAAATTAAAGCGCCGTGCTCTCCTTTTTTAATGACCACATACTTAGGGCCCATTTCCATGATTATTTTTGAGGCATTTACCAGAGAATATGCTCCAGACAATTGTCTTGCCTCTTCGTCATTAATGGTAATAACATCCACCCTAGAGATGACTTTTTTGAGATCTTCTAAGGCTATATCCATCCAAAAATTCATGGTATCTAAAACAACCATTTTTGGATCATTCATTTGCTCTATAACACTCATCTGTACCATAGGGTGTAAATTTCCTAACATGACCACCTCTGCATCTTTATAATCCTGAGGTACCACTGGGGTAAATGTCTCTAGCACATTGAGCTCTGTAGTTAGCGTGTCTCTTGAATTCATGTCGTTGTGGTACTTCCCGCTCCAAAAAAAAGTTTTTCCATCCTTGACAATTTCAAGGCCTTGGGTATTGATGCCTTTGCGCTCTAACATCTGGATATCAGATTGCAAGAAATCTCCCCCCACCACAGATACAATAGCCGGATCTATATCAAATTGGGCGCTTGAGAGCCCAATATAGGTTGCAGCACCTCCTAAAATTTTGTCGGTTTTTCCAAATGGAGTTTCAATGGCGTCAAAAGCCACAGTTCCTACAATAACTAGTTTACTCATACAACTATTGCCAATAATTAAGCTGTAAATTTAATCAATTAAATCAGAAAAAAGAAGTTTTATCAAACAGTCTAAAACATAATTTAAATACTAAAATTTTGATATAAAATAACTCAAAACAGGTGGGTGCTGTCTCATTTTCTGCCAAAGTCTGCAGGGATTTCTCCCCAGGCTTTGGTTTCCCATTTAACGATAGATGTAGTGTAGGAATTATTTTTCAACCAAAGTTCAGCCCTTGATATAAGCTCAAAGATGACTTGGTTGTTTTTGGTTTTTTTTAATTTGGTGTTGCATTTCTTTTTCTTTACCCAACCCATTGCAATTCTAGAGTCTGAATAAATGATACGATCGCTTTTAGATTTTTTAAGAAACGCCAGGCCATGAACCAAAGCCAAGAACTCGCCTACATTGTTTGTAGCATGATCAAACGGTCCTTGTAAAAACAATTGTTTTAGTGTTTGTGTGTCTACCCCGCGGTATTCCATAAGCCCTGGATTTCCACTACATGCGGCATCTACGGCAATAGAGTACAAATTTGGTTGGCCATAAGTATCCTTTTGAGAGCGGGTAAGGGCTTTGCTTTTTCCTGTTGTTTTACCTTTGTAATCTTGATAGTTTTTATGGAAGGCTATTTGGGCAGAAGGTAAAGATTCAAAACTCATGTACTGAGCTCCAGAGACCCCTTTTATAGCTCTTTGGCATTCTTCCCATGTAGGGTATATTCCTGCTGGATTTCCAAACCAAACAACATAGTATTTTTGTTTTTTTTTCGCCATTTAAGTTAGGTTGAATCTGGGTTTATTAAAATTTGCTCAATAATCTTTGGCAGCCATTGATGCTCCAAAAATTGCACTTTTACAGCAACATCTTTTGGGGTGTCTTTTGGGGCAAGTAATGTCTTTTTCTGAAATATAATTTCCCCTTTGTCATATTGGTTATCAACATAGTGTATGGTAATCCCGCTATGAGTTTCTTTGTTTGCCACTACCGCCTTATGAACATGGTTGCCATACATTCCTTTACCTCCAAATTTTGGTAAAAGGGCTGGATGTATATTTATAACCTTATTTGGAAAGGCGTCTATGATAATTTCAGGAAATTTTAATAAAAACCCCACCAGCACAATAAGATCTGGTTTGCGGTTTTTTAATATGCGGAGTACTCCCTGCGGAGAAAGCATTTGAGCTTTTGTAAAAGCTAAAGCTTCTACGTGAAGCGCTGCAGAGCGTTCTAACACCATTGCATTTTTATTATTTGACAGTACGCAAACTACCGCTACTCGCTTTGAGTTTTCAAAATATTTTATGATATTTTGTGTATTTGTGCCATTGCCTGAAGCAAATATTATAACGCGCTTCTTCATAGGTTTTAATTGGGTGTTCACGGTGGTAGTTGTCAATAAATATGACAAATGTAAGCCAATCGAGATACACTTCTATTAAAAATGATAAATTTGGTAATAGATTTTTTTTTTAAAGTAGTGTTTTAAGTTAAAATATTTTATTTTTACCGCTTAATTAAAATTTAAAAACATAGATTATGTCAGACATTGCATCAAGAGTAAAAGCTATCATCG
>CATEMS010000097.1 GCA_949507465.1 Flavobacteriaceae bacterium | reverse complement strand
ACAAGCCTTAAACTACACTCCTTTTTTACACACCTTAAACACCTCCGGAATTCTAAACTACCCAGAGGCCCACTATGATATGGTTAGGTGTGGTATAGGGCTCTATGGCTATGGTAATGATGTGCAACAATCTGCAAAGCTAAAGCCTGTAGCTACATTAAAAACTGTGATTTCTCAAATTCATACCCTTGAAAAAGGAGACACCCTTGGGTACAACAGGGCTTTTACAGCGCATAAAAAAATCAAAACCGCCACTCTTCCTCTAGGTCATGCAGATGGTATTTCAAGAGCTTATGGAAATGGAGTAGGATGGGTCTTTATCAATGACAAAAAAGCGCCTATCTGCGGTAATGTATGCATGGATATGATCATGGTTGAAGTAACAGATATTGATTGTAAAGAGGGTGATCAAGTGATTGTCTTTGGAAACCAAACCACTGCAGAGGACCTATCACAAGCAATCAACACCATATCTTATGAAATTCTTACGGCAATCTCTCAGCGTGTCAGACGAGAAATTATACGATCTTAGAATGTTTCATGGTTTCCTTTTTGTGTTCAATGACTTTAAAAATATTGCTCAATAGCGTACCTTTAAAAAAAATAATCCTATGAAAATAGCCGTTATAGGTGCCACAGGAATGGTTGGTACAGTAATGCTTACTCTTCTTGAAACTCGAAATTTTCCTGTCACAGAACTGTTGCTTGTGGCTTCAGAAAAATCTGTTGGAAACACACTTTTATTTAAAAACAAAGCCCATAAAATAATTTCAATTCAAGAGGCTTTGCAGGCCAAACCTGCTATTGCTATTTTCTCTGCTGGAGGTGAAATCTCCTTACAATGGGCTCCAAAGTTTGCCCATATTGGCACTACCGTTATAGATAATTCATCTGCTTGGCGCATGGATCCGAGCAAAAAATTAATTGTTCCAGAGATCAATGCAACAGCGCTTACAAAACAAGATAAGATCATAGCCAACCCAAATTGTTCTACCATACAAATGGTCATGGCCCTAGCACCACTGCACAAACAATACAAAATGAAACGGGTGGTGGTGGCTACCTATCAATCTGTATCTGGAACTGGAGCTAAGGCTGTAAAGCAAATGGAAGGCGAGGAAAAAAATATTGATACGCCCATGGCCTACCCTTATCAAATCCATAGAAATGTCATTCCGCATTGTGATGTTTTTCAGGACAATGGATACACCAAAGAGGAAATGAAATTAGCTTTAGAACCCCAAAAAATATTAAACGACACAAGTTTCTCTATCACCGCTACAGCTGTAAGAGTGCCAACATCTGGAGGCCACAGTGAGGCTGTAAATGTTTCATTTTTGAAGGACTTCTCACTTGATGAGGTTCGGGCCATTATCGAGAAAACTCCTGGGGTTATTCTGCAGGACAATACAAAAACCAACACCTACCCAATGCCAATTTTGGCCCATAATAAAGATGCGGTCTTTGTTGGCAGGCTCCGCAGAGATTTTTCACAACAAAACACCCTCAATATGTGGATTGTAAGTGATAATTTAAGAAAAGGGGCTGCCACAAATGCCATTCAAATTGCTGAATACCTGATACTTAAAGGGCTTGTGTGATCAAGCATGTAAGGTTAGAACACAAAAATAGTACACGCTTAACATGGCATTTTTAAATGTTAATTTTCTAATAAATGTCTCATTAACTGCAGGATAAACAAACATAACTCACTACATTACCCAAAATATTTAATTTAAAGTTCTATTTTTAAACTTTTTTAGAGCCAAGTTTAATCAATGAAAAATATTTTATTTCTAGTATTTTCCCTATTTGTAATCACATCTTGTGATACAGATGATGCTACAGATGTTTTTATTCCTCTTGAGATACAGACTCAAGAAGATTTTGTTCAAGTCTCTACCCTACAAACAACAAGCATCGCTATATTCGATAACGACACCAATATTCCCACATCAGGACTACTGTCTATAACTGCCCCAAGTAATGGTGAGGTTGTGATAAACAACAGAGATACACCAGAGGATGTAAGCGATGATGTTTTAGAATACGATCCCGCTTTAAATTTTGTGGGCACAGATACCTTACAATACACTATTTGTTTACAAGACGGAAGCAATTGCAAAACAGAGACAGTTTCAATCGTTGTTTTTCAAGACACTCGAGTGACGTTAGATTTAGATAAATTTCCTTACAACAAACTCTCTGATTACAACTTTTTTGAGGGCGCTTTAAATGCAATTCAGCCAGGATATGGTGTCTTGCCATACAAGCCCATAAGCTCATTGTTTACAGATTATGCCTTAAAGGAAAGATTTGTGTGGGTGCCCGTTGGTGAGACGGCACGTTTTGTCCAAGACAACAAATCATTAGACTTTCCTGTAGGTAGTGCGCTTATAAAGATGTTTTATTACAATAATGTACTTCCAACAAACACCACAAGAATTATTGAAACCAGGGTAATGGTAAAAACTCAAAATGGTTGGGATTTTGCTGAGTACGTTTGGAACGATGCACAAACAGAAGCGTTTCTTGAAACCACCGAAGATGGCGGCTATACTGAGGTAAACTGGTTGAAAGACGGGCAAGAAAGATTTGTAAATTATAGAATTCCAGCAAAACAACAATGTGTGATCTGTCATACCAATGATTTTGAAACACTACCCCTTGGTATCAAGCCTCAAAACATTAATTCTATGCTAAGCTATGATGATGGGTCAAACAATCAATTGCAAAAATTAATTGATTTTGGATACCTTGAAGATGCGCTGCCTGAAAGTATTCTAACAGTTGTAGACTGGAAAGATGCTTCAAAATCTTTAGAGCAAAGAGCCAAATCTTACATAGACATTAACTGTGCTAATTGCCACATTGATGGAGGACAAGGAGATTATAGGGTCATACGACTAGGATATAGCGATACCGTAAACAACGATGAAAACGCAGGTGTATGTGTGGATGCAGATACTCCAATCCCTGGATTAATGGGCCAAAAACATATTGCTCCAGGTGATCCAGAAAACTCAATAATATACTATAGGATGTCTGTCACAGGAGACCAACCCTATAAAATGCCCCAATTTGGGCAAAGTCTAGTCCATACAGAAGCCTTAGTGGTTTTGGAGGAGTGGATAAATTCTTTAAACCAAACTTGTGATTAATTAAAACTATTGTTATGAAAAAATTATTCTTTATTACTTGTCTTTTTGCAGCTGTTCAATACAGTTTTGCTCAGGTAACTTTTACCCCTCAATCTGCAGGTACAAATTACACAGATAGAGGATTTGTAGATATGAATGCGGACGGACTGGATGATATCCTTTCTGTTTCAAATTCTAACATTCAGGTCTTATATCAACAACCCGACGGCTCTTTTGTAGAGTCAGTTGTTGGTACATCATTTGCTGACAACTCACCTTCTTGGAGTTTAGCTGCTGCAGATTATGACCGCAACGGGCATACAGATTTATTGTATGGTGGAGGTAATGGTGTTACCTTTATGAGAGCAAATGATGACGGAACACAGTATACAGAAATATCTGGTCCAGAATATGTGTTCTCACAACGCTCTAACTTTGTAGACATTAATAATGACGGGCATCTAGATGCTTTTGTTTGTCATGATGTTGAGCCAAATGTTTTTTACATCAACGATGGGCAAGGAAACCTAGAATACTTCCAGGGAAGTCTAGGAGATTACCCATCTGGTGGTAATTATGGATCTGTATGGTTAGATTTTGATAACGACAGAGATGTAGATATGTTCATTGCAAAATGCGGTGGAGAGTCTGAAAGAAGAGACAACGAAATGCACGTTAACAACGGAGATGGTTCTTTTACTGAGAGTGGTGCTTCATTAAATCTTGAAGACGACATGCAAACCTGGTCTAGTGCTTGGGCAGATTATGATAATGATGGAGACCTTGATGGATGGGTTGGAGCTAGTACTTTTAATTCTGGATTTCATAGGCTTATGAGAAACAACGGAAACGGAACCTTCACAGATGTAATAAATGCCTCTGGGTTAACGGGTTTTAACGTTACCAGTATCGAAAACCAAACTTATGATTTTGACAATGACGGAAATGCTGACATTGTATCTGGTGGAGTAATTTTGTATGGAAACGGTGATCTTACCTTCACCATCTCTAATACAAATATTGGTAATGGTGGTTTTGGAGACATCAATGAAGATGGATTTATAGATGCCATTTCTAACGGACAACTTATTATAAATAATACAAACAACAATAACTGGCTTAAAATCAATACTGTTGGTGTAGAAAGCAACGTTGGAGGTATTGGCGCAAGATTAGAGCTAACTACTGCATCAGGAACTCAACTAAGAGAAGTAAGAAGTGGTGAAGGGTTTAGAAATATGAGTACCCTAAACACGCATTTTGGTCTTGGTCAAGACACAGAGGTTGAATCTTTAACTATTTACTGGCCGTCAGGAATTGTGGATGTTTTTGAAGATTTAGACATCAACATGGCTCACAGACTCGTTGAAGGAGACAGTGCTTTGAACACTGGAGATTTTCTAACCAATGACATTTCAGTATTCCCTGTTCCAGCGATTGACAACTTAAGGGTTTCAAACATTCAAGATATTGAAGATCCAATCTATACTATTTTTGATATCACTGGAAGAAAAGTAATGCACGGTAGACTCTTTAACAATACTGTTGATGTGTCTCAATTAACTTCTGGTCAATACATCCTAAGAATTGCAGGACAAAGATTTAGAAGAAGTAACGTAAAGGCAACCAAGTTTACAAAAAGATAATTTTTTAATTTTCAAAAAACACCATTGAGAACATTCTCGATGGTGTTTTTATTTATAGCATGCCAAGACAATTCCTCTACATAGCTTTATTTTGTGTGTTACTTGCAAGTTGCTCAAGTGATGATGATTCATACATACCAGTAGCACCTGTATCTCAAGTTACTGTAGATCTACTTCAAGTACCCTACCCAACACTCTCTGAGTATGGTTTTTTTGATGACACTCTTAGTGATCTTAAGCCTACAACTGGAGTACTTCCATATGAGCCCATTAGTTCTTTATTTTCAAACTACGCCAAAAAATCTCGTTTTATTTGGCTGCCTGACGGCTCAATTGGCACCTACAATGGAGATGCTAACAATATAGAATTACCCGTGGGTAGTGTGATCATTAAAACCTTTTATTATGACAACGTGCTGCCTGACAACACAAGAGTTATCATTGAAACAAGACTCATGATCAGAAAACAAGAGGGTTGGACCTTTGCAGAGTACTTCTGGAATGAGGAGCAAACAGAAGCTTTTTTGGATGTGCAAGGAGATGGTGGTTTTAAGTATCTCTCTTGGATGCAAGATGGTGAGCAACGGGACATAAACTACAGAATGCCCTCCGGCAGCGAATGTTTTACCTGCCACAAGAGCAATACAACAAATGAACCTATTGGTATAAAGCCTCAAAGCCTTAACGGTACATTTAGCTTTGCAGATGGTGTACAAAACCAGCTTCAAAAATGGATTGAGGTTGGGTATCTCCAGGACAACCTTCCCTCAAACATTAATACTGTTGTAGACTACACTGATACCTCACAGGATCTTGAAACTAGGGTACGCTCATATGTGGATATTAACTGTGCTAGCTGTCACAGAGATGAGGGGCACTGTAATTACAGGCCAATGAGATTTGCCTTTAGCGAAAATAATTTGTTAGAAAATCTAGGCCTCTGTGTGACCCCAGATCAACTTCTAGAAAATCTATCTCCAGATCAAAAACTAATCAAACCAGGAGACCCAGAAAACTCTGTTGTGTATTACCGTCTTAACGTTACTGCCGAAGAAGAACGCATGCCACTGCTGGGCAGAAGCATCATCCATAATGATGGAGTCGCTTTATTAGGAGAATGGATCAACTCTCTAGATACTGCATGTGACTAAGGCTTTACAACCCCCTATACACTCTAGTTTGTAAATACTTGGCGACCAGGTATTTATTTTTTGTTATCTTTAAGTAACGCTAACACTAAACCAATCGCCATTATGAATTCAACATTTACCACTATTTTACGCATTTT
>CATEMS010000096.1 GCA_949507465.1 Flavobacteriaceae bacterium | reverse complement strand
TACTGATGTTGTAGAGGCAAGTTGTGGCTCTACCCAAATAATAACAAGAACCTGGACAGCTGAGGATGCTTGTGATAACCCCATCGCAACATGTGTGCAAATTATTACTATAGTAGATCAAGCACCACCTGTAGCATCTTGTCCTACAGACATTATGGTTGATACAGATTTGAACCAGTGCACCGCTATTGTTGATTATGTTGTTGATGGTACTGACTCTTGTGGTAGTGTAACGGTAACACAAACAAATGGTTTGCCATCAGGAAGTATGTTCCCTATAGGAGATACTGTTAATACTTTTGAAATTCAAGATGAGTGTGGAAATCTAAGCGAATGCACATTTGTGGTAACAGTGGTAAATAACAACCAGGCCCAAGCAGTTTGTCAAGACATTACCATCCAACTCGATGCAATGGGTATGGCTACCATAACACCTTCAGATATAAATGGCGGCACAGAGGTTCTTTGTGAGACTCCAGATGTTAGCATAGATATAGACACATTTACTTGCAATGACATAGGCCCAAATAATGTTACCCTAAGTGTTACAGATGCTGCAGGAAATATCACAAGTTGTGTAGCGATAGTGACCGTTGAGGATATGATTGCTCCAGAGGTTGTTTGTCAAAACATTACTGTGGCGCTAGACTCCTCTGGTGTTGCAAATATAACTGCAGCTATGATTGATGGTGGTAGCTCAGATATGTGTGGCATAGAAACTTATGCAATAGACATAACAAGTTTTGATTGCTCAAGTATTGGTATGAACCTAGTGACACTAACAGTTACAGATAGCAGTGGTAATACCAATTCTTGTACCGCAGAAGTTTTAGTTCAGGATACCTTAAATCCAATTGCTGGTTGTCAAGACATCACCATAGAGCTTGGTGATGACGGAACAGCAAGTATCACCAGTGCAGATATAAACAATGGATCCTCAGACAACTGTGGAGAGATTACCTATGAATTAAACACAACCACTTTTGATTGCTCTAACATTGGCTCAAACCTAGTTAATTTAATTGTCTTTGACAGCAGCGGTCTAGCCTCAGAATGCTTTGCTACCGTTACTGTATTAGACAATACCCCGCCAACAGTAGTGTGTCAAGATATTACCGTTGCCCTTGATTTAGACTATTCAGCAACCATAACTCCAGCAGATATAGACGCAGGAAGTACAGATAACTGTTCTATTAGTACTGCTTCTATAGATGTTAATTTCTTTGATTGCTCTAACCTAGGTCCAAATACTGTTACCTTAACACTTACAGACCAAAATGGTAACCAATCTAGCTGTGAGGCAATAGTAACTGTTATAGAAGGATTAAATACCCCTATTGCGATTTGTCAAAATATAACAGTCACCTTAGGTGAGGATGGTACGGCTACCACGGCAGCAAGCGCCTTTGATGCAGGTTCATTAGGAGCAAGATGTATAGACCCGTTTAGTATAGATATAGACACATTTACTTGCGATGATATTGGAACCCTTGTTGAGGTAGAGTTTACCGTGACAAATGCAGCAGGCACAACAGATAGTTGTATCGCTTATGTAAATGTAGTAGACCCTTTTGGGCCAGAAATTACTTGTCCAGAAGATCAAACAGTAACAAGCGAAGGGCCATATCCGTTGCCAAATTACTTTACAAACGGACAGGCAGTGATTACTGATAACTGTTTGGATTTAATCACCATATTCAATCAAAACCCACCTGAGGGAACTCCTATGGAACAAGGAGAGCATATTATTACATTGTCTACCCAGGATGCGAATGGATTTTCAGCAGAGTGTGAATTTATTCTTACTGTGATTGATAATTTAGGGACACAAAACACAACGGATCTAAGAGCCATTACAATGTTTCCAAACCCTGCCAATAATCTAATAACTCTTAGCAATCCTAAAAAAATCAATCTTGTGAATGTCTCTGTGTATGACATCACTGGAAGGCTTATTCTTGCAAAAGATTTGCAATCTGCAAGTCAAGAGAGTACACTAGATATTGGCGCCTTACAAAGCGGAAATTACTTGGTGTTTATAAGAAGTGACTTTGGACAAATTACCAAACAATTACTCAAACAGTAAGAAAGCAATGCTTTTTTAAGTATTTATTTTAAACCGTCAACACCACGGAGTTGTTGACGGTTTTTTTATACTTTTAGTATCTAAATAAAAAATCCTTACGTTACTGGCTTTGAGTATCCTGGAAACCTACATTGTACCGCCACTTGAAAAGTCTATTCGGCTCTCAGATCTTAGGGCTGGTACGTTTTCATTGGTGAGTTCTAGAAAAGCCTTTACCAAACTCATAAAAGCAAATTTGGTGCTCGTAAACAATCAGAAAAGCACCACGGCAACACCACTTTTGGGCGGAGAAATCATTACTGTTTTTAGAGATCAAACCCCATCAAACAAACCCAGTATCACCCTTCCCTTAAAAGTCATTTTTGAAGATCAACATCTTGCCATTATTAATAAACCACCTGGCATTGAAGTAAGCGGAAACAAGAAATATACTGTCGCAAATGCACTGGTTAACTCCCTTAAAAAAAGCAATCAAGAAGATGCACTCCAACGTCCAGAGCCCATACATAGGCTAGATTATCCAACCAGTGGTTGTCTTTTAATAGGCAAAACATCCAGCAGTGTGATGAAGCTCAATAAAAGTTTTCAGGAAAAAAAGATAGATAAGGTATATTATGCCATTACTATAGGAAACCAAAAAGCCAGTGGAACTATACAAAGCAATCTTAATGGTAAATCATGTGTTTCTCATTTTAAAGTTATAACCTCAGTGCCCTCCAACAAGTACAAAACCTTAAATTTGGTAAAGCTCATCCCTCAGACAGGAAGAACACATCAACTAAGAAAACATTTAGCGGCTATACATTGCCCCATAATGGGAGACATAAAATATGGTGACCCATTGGCTACAGGGCAAGGAAACGGTTTGTATTTGCATGCTTTCTCTCTTGAGTTTATACATCCACATTCAGGACTTGTCATTTCTAAAAGCATAGAATTACCCAAAAAATTTAAACGTATATTCAAACAAATAAGACTTTAAACCACAGCTTATTTGTGCTTTATAAATTGTATTTTTAAGTTTTAAATTGAGATCTATGCTACCATGGCACCAATACCTTATAGGGCTTATTTTTATTATAGCTGGAGCCAACCATTTTAGGACTCCAAAAATATACGAGCGTATCATGCCCTTGTATATTCCATCTCCAAGTTTTATGGTGCTGCTCTCTGGTATTACTGAAATGATAGCGGGGTTTTTAATTCTCAATCCACAAACTCAAACAATTGGAGTGTGGGCCATAATAGGGCAGTTAGTCGTTTTTTTGACAGTACATGTTTACATGTTGCAGGAAAAAGAAGCTTCCCTGCAACTACCAAAATGGTTTCTTGTGCTTAGAATTCCATTACAATTTGGTATGATGTATTGGGCCTCTCAATACATAGAGGTATGAATTTATTTGAAGAAAACCCCGGACTAGAAAAAATCATCTTACCCATGAAAGATGCCCAGGTGATCTATTATCCAAATTTTTATACCCAAGCAAAGGCTGTATTACTTCAAGATAAAATACAACAACAAACACCTTGGCAAGAAGATGATATTAAACTATTTGGTAAGGTATATAAACAACCAAGATTAACGGCTTTGTATGGAGATAGCAACAAACCCTACAGCTATTCAAACATAACAATGTTTCCAAACCAGTGGAGCCCTACACTGTTGGGAATAAAACAAGATATTGAGGGCATTTGTGATCAAAAGTTTACCTCTGTCTTGCTCAATTTATACCGTGACGGAACTGACTCAAATGGTTGGCACAGTGATGATGAAAAAGAGTTAGGAAAGCACCCCTTTATAGCGTCTGTATCTTTTGGTGCCAAAAGAAGTTTCCAATTTAAACACAAACTAGATAAGAGCTTAAAATTTAAATTAGAGTTAGAACACGGTAGCTTGCTACTTATGGGGGGACCTACACAGGAATTCTGGAAACATCAAATTCCAAAAACAAAAAGGAAAATAGATTCAAGGATAAATCTAACTTTTAGGCATATTAAAGATTCCTTTTCTTAAGGATAAAAAAATTAGCCATATATCTGGTTTAAAATACCCGCCAAGCGCAAGCCTGCTTTTTGGAGTTGTTTTCTGGTGACATTCACATATCTGTACATGTATTTATATCCCAAATTATCTCCTACATTAGTATGGACATAAACATCTTCACACAATGCGCGGCTCTCATACATCCAATCTGTAACAGCGCCACTTTGTATGCTTTCAATTTCTTTTTTATTTAGGGCATCTGCGTTATTGGTTAATTCTGTGTAACTCATTCCATAACTCTCTATAATCTTAGTGTCCCATATACTATGAAGATTGGTTTGCTTGCCAAACCACTTTACTTTAAAAGAGTTTCCTCCTTTATCTTCTTTGATCCCAACATGAAGTGGCATGTGCAGATCACCAATAAAATGAACCAACATCCTTAAGTAAAATTCTTTTTCTTTTTGGCTGGCATTGGCATCTTTAAGGACATCTATAGCGTTTTGTATGCCTACAATAATATCTCCTTTTTTATTTTTAGGAGTATTTTCATACCTGCCCCCAAATGGAAAATTCACATAGTGCCATGGAGCATATTTTCTGTAGGTGTTATCACTTCGGATCTCATCTGCATAGGTAGATACAAAAGCCAAAGACTCACCACCTAGTAGTGCCGAAACTTTCTTAGCTGCCCTTTTGGATAAATGCTTGGTAGCAATTTCTCCCATGGTACGGTGTCCTGTTTTTCCCCAATCATCAGTGGCTCCCGAAGATGGACCAGAAAACAATACAACAAACATTAAAATTAAAAGAGATCTCATAACACTAGTATTTTATACAAATATAACAAGAGTAAGCCCAAGAGAATTGAAAATTGATTTGTAAATTTTAGAAAAATAAATAAACACATCAAATAGTCTGTAACTACAAAATTATAAGGACTGTCTTCTCAATTCTAAATTAAAAAAAGTATTTTGCATCAAAACAAACTCATGCAAGAACCTACCGCACAACTCATAGAGGACACCACTCCCCTATTTACAAATGATACGATTGTATTTGGCATATTGATGATTGCTCTTGGGGTAATCTTTTATACTTCATCAAAAAAGCAGGGCCCTTGGAAAGCCTTTTATAGCATTGTACCTGCGTTATTTGTAGCTTATTTTATTCCGGCATTACTAACCACCACTGGAGTTATAGCTCCAGAGTGGACAAGCATATCACAAACTGGGGAGGTAGCTTCTGGAAAAACAAGCTTGTATTATGTTGCCAGTAGGTATCTACTACCTGATGCACTGGTTTTAATGACTTTGAGTATAGATTTAAAAGCAGTTTTTAATTTAGGCCCAAAAGCATTAATCATGTTTTTAACGGGTACAGCTGGTATTATTATAGGTGGGCCAATTGCTGTTTTATTGGTGGGCAGTTTTTGGCCAGAGGCAGTTGGCGGACAAGGAGCTGATGCTGTTTGGAGAGGTTTATCTACCCTAGCAGG
>CATEMS010000095.1 GCA_949507465.1 Flavobacteriaceae bacterium | reverse complement strand
TTGAGATTGGGTATGATTAGATTCAACAATTTCAGCAACTTCTTTTTTTAGTGCTTCAATTTTTTTCTTTGAAATTTTTTTTTGTGCAATGGTGATGTGTGATAGACCAAAAATACAGCCACATAACACAAATAAACAGATTCTTTTGTAGTTAATTAACATGATATTCATTTAGTTTTTATTTTTATACCCTGGTCCTTTAATAAATTTACCAGGAAAATTTCCAGTATGGTTCCCTTTTTCTATCACTGGAATACCATTTACAAAAACATACTCCATACCATCGGCAAATTTTAAAGGTGTGTCAAAAGTTGCATTATCTTTCACGGTTTTTTCATCAAAAATTACAATATCGGCAAAGTACCCTTGTCTTAAAAAACCTCTATTTATAAGATGTAAGTTGGTTGCTGGAAATCCACTTAGTTTTCTTATTGCTTCTTGCATGGTAATTAAACCCTCGTCTCTTGAGAACTTTCCAAGAACTCGAATAAAACTACCAAAAGCTCTTGGGTGTGTTTTAAAATCCTTTGAAATATCTGAGTAAGATCCAGCATCAGAGCAAAATGAAAGCCATGGAATTTTAATTTTTTTTCTAATATTCTCCTCAGACATGCTAAAGTAAATACATTGAATTCTACTATCATCTTCTATAATCATGTCTATGATGGTTTCTTCTGGAGATTGATTTCTCATTATTGCAGCTTCAGCAACAGTTTTTCCTAAGTAAAGTTTAGCCATAGCGTCATTCTTAAAACCTACCATTAAAATACCGCTAGGTGGTTGTTGTGCTAACTCATTTCGAATATCATTTAATAAGCGTTTTCTTGGTACGGGTTGTTTCATTCTATTTATCCAAGCTTTATGACCTCCCTCTTGAACCCAGGTTGGAATTACGCCAGTTAAACCTGTAGAACTTGCATTGTATGTATACATGTCTGCTGTAATTTGAAGTCCATTATCTCTTGCTTTTTCAACTCTTTTTATAATACTATCCAATAAGTGCCAATTTGGTTTTCTTGAAGCTTTTAAGTGATAAATTTCGGCAGGGATAGCAGCTTCTTTTGCAATAGTAATTAACTCTTCAAGCGCTTCCAATACCTTGTTATCTTCATTTCGCATATGTGAAATGTACATACCTCCATAAGAAGATGCTACTTTATTTAAATGTATTAATTCTTCTGTGTCTGCATAGTCTCCAGGAGCATAAATCAAAGAAGAGCCTATTCCCATTGCTCCTTCTTCCATTGCTTCACTAACTATTTTTTGCATGATTGCATATTCTTTTTCTGAAGCTCTTCTGTTTTCATAGCCTATTACTTGTTTTCTTACAGTTGTAGCTCCTAAAAAAGAGGCAATATTTGTAGAAATTCCATTTATTTGAAGTGAGTCCATAGCTTGTCCAAAAGACAGGTAGTTATCACTATTTCTTTTGCCAATAGGACCAGGAGAATTACCCTCTCCAAATACTTCAAGAGTAACTCCTTGCATTAAATCGCTGAGTCCTCGCCCGTCTTTCATCAAAGAATTATATCCCCAGCTAAGCATGTTAATGAACCCAGGAGCTATAGATTT
>CATEMS010000094.1 GCA_949507465.1 Flavobacteriaceae bacterium | reverse complement strand
TGGCTGAGAGTTTTTTTGTTTATGATATCTTTACGTATTGATACTGTTAATTAACTACTATTATTGAAAGCACATTTTCCAAAACAGCAAAAGCTTAAATCTAGAAAAGACATACAATCTCTTTTTAAGGAGGGCGGCAGTATAACCCAATATCCTATAAAAATGCTTTGGCTACCTTGCCGACAAAAACAAACCAAAGCCGGTTTTGCTGTGGCAAAGAAAAATTTTAAAAGCGCAGTAACCCGCAACAAAATAAAACGCTTGATACGGGAGGCTTATAGGTTAGAAAAAAAAGAATTGGGCCCTCAAGAAAAAAAGAGGTATATCCTCCTTTTTTTATATATAGGGAAAGATGTAGCTGATTACAAAACCATAAATAAAGCAGTACAGGGTGCTTTGTTAAAGTTACCTGTTATAGACGTTTAAAACCTCTTAGGATGAGAAAAAAAATTATTTTACCATTTATTGCTCTAGCGCTCTGCGGCTTGGTTGGTTTTACAACTGTTGTAAAAAACGACTTTTTCGAGATTGCCAAACAACTCGAAATTTTTACCTCCCTTTACAAAGAGCTTAATATGAATTACGTGGATAAGGTAACACCAGCCACCTTAATGGATAACGCTATTAAGGGTGTTTTAGAAGACTTAGACCCCTACACAGTCTATTGGAATGAGCAGGCCGTTGAGGATGCGCGTATCAAAAATAGTGGGGTGTATACCGGAGTTGGGGCAAGCATGAATTTTAAAAACAATACCCTGACTGTTCGAGAGGTTTTTGAAAATTATCCAGCGGATAACGCGGGTATCAGGGCTGGAGATCTTATTATAAAAATAGATCAAACAGATCTAAAAGGGTATGATGAGGACCCAAGAGAGCTACTCAAGGGTGCTGTTGGATCAAAAGTAGTTATACAGTACAAAAGGCAAAACAAAAAATACGAGACCACAATAACTAGGGGGCCTGTTAAAGTAAACGCGGTTCCTTATTACACTTTAATTAATAAGAATATTGGATACATTGTACTGAGTAAATTCAATAAAAAAACAACACTACAAACCAAAAACGCGCTTGAGGATTTAAAACTACAAGGAGCAACAAAAATTATCTTAGACTTGCGTGGTAATCCTGGGGGCTTGCTAAACCAAGCTATTAGTGTGGTTAATTTATTTGTGGAAAAAGGAGAGGTTATTACAACGACTCGGTCTGTGATAGAGAAGTATAATAAAGTGTATAAAACAACCTCAGAGCCTTTGGACACAACAATCCCGTTGGCTGTTTTAATTAATGGAAGAAGCGCCTCTGCTAGTGAAATTGTATCTGGAGCTTTGCAAGATTTGGATAGAGCGGTAGTTATTGGAGCGCGTAGTTTTGGAAAAGGACTTGTACAGCGACCCAAAAATTTAATTTACGGAACACAGCTCAAAGTAACTATTTCTCGCTATTACACTCCAAGTGGTCGTTGTATTCAAGCGCTTGATTATTGGAATAGGGATGAAAATGGTGATCCTGTAAGGGTAGATCCTAAGAAATACAACGCTTTTAAAACCAAAGGAGGAAGAACTGTATATGACGGGGGTGGTATATTGCCTGATATAGAATTAGAATCGGCAAAATTCAGTCCTATCACAACAGC
>CATEMS010000093.1 GCA_949507465.1 Flavobacteriaceae bacterium | reverse complement strand
TTAAATTTTTACGCATGAGCTTAATGACTTCTTTTTCTGGAAGTCCAAACTGAAATAATATAGCTTCAAAGGGTGTGCGGTCTTCCCAGGCCATTTCAATGATGCGGTCTAGTTCTCTTTCGGTAAAAGTATCGCTGGCAATTGCCATATTTAGGAAGGTGTTTTAGCTAAGGATTCTAATTTTTTCATGATCTGTTCTGCCTCATAGGCTTTTTGATCACTGGCCTTCCTGTTTGTTTTTGAAAGTTCGAAAGATTCTTTGGTGAGTTTTTGATAGGCAGCCTCTAGGGTCTGTTTTTCTGATTTCTTTTTAAAAAGCCCAAACATAGATATAAGTTTATTGACCAAAAGCTTGGTCAAGGTTGTGTGGTAAAAATAAATAATGTTTAATGGTATAATGTTAAATTTAAACAAAAATAACAACCATAATGGCTTTGTTATTCTACCTATATTTGGACATGAAGAGTATAGAATACTTTATTTTAACGATGTTTTAATTTAAATGTTTAAATTACACCATCAATTAACAAAACAAATTAGATTTATAACAAACACTTTACATTATGAAAAAAAACGTACTCTTAATTGCCCTTTTGCTTTGCATAGGTTCCCTTCAAGCACAAGATTACCTAGATATTTTTAAAGCCTCATTCTCTACAGCAAGTTTAGGAAATGTTGATGATGAAAATGCAGAGACAGATGTAACTAACAGAAATATTGAACTATATATGCCCATACCAATTACTCAAAAGGCTGTTATTCTTGCAGGTTTTACCTATGAAAATACAGGTCTTGGTAATATGTATTTTAATTTTGACGAACCACAGTATGATTTTGTGGATGGAAGCAAGAGTTTAATAATGACTAGACTTAATCTAGGTGTGAAGATCAACCATGGTAACAGATGGAGTGGAACATACGTAGCTCTTCCAAAACTAGCTTCAGATTTTAGTAATCTTGGATCAGATGATTTCCAGATGGGTGGTCTTGCGCTACTTGAAAAAAAATACTCTGGCAGAAAAGTTTTAAAATTTGGTGCCTATGTATCGTCAGAGAATTTTGGTATGACCATTACACCTATTATAGGGCTGTGGTATAAATCAAAAAACAATAAGTTTTATGTAAATGCTACTCTGCCTATACGTGCAGATGCCAACTATTCTTTAACAGATGCCTTTAGTCTGGGAGCTAACTTACTTACCTCTGTGAAATCTTATAACCTTTCTAACGAAAGAAATTCAGAATTTTATGTTCAAGAAGAGTCTATCAGACTTTCTGCTTTTGCAGCTTATGGATTTTTAAATGACATGCTTACTGTGCGTGCAAGATTTGGTTTTGATACCACAGACTATGGTATTTACAACAAGAATCAAAATAGCATCGTGCAAGTTCTTACCGCACAAATTGGTGATGAGCGTGTAAGAAGTAACAAAGAGTTTGCAGCAGCTCCTTTTGTTGGATTAGACTTTATTTTTAGGGTTGGTTTGTAATCAAAACTATTTAATTTATAAAGCCTCGTTTCATTAAATGTTTCGGGGTTTTTTTATTTAATTATTTATATCTAAATCTAACTTTTAATGTAATTAACGGTTTATGTGTAACTAGTTTAATTTTAAATGATGTAAATTAATACACACGCTACAATTGAGCTAATAGCCCAAGAATTTGATATTTGGAAAGTTGTTCTTTAAATATGATAACTGATAAAAGCATGCCTCCCATAGGATGAAAACTGGAGATAAGATTTACCTTGTACACTTCTAGAATAGTATAGCTGTAAAAAAATAAGATCACAGCTATGGTAGATAAAAATACTAGAAAAATGATTTTTATATCATAGTAGGTTTTTAAATCAATTTTCATCTTTTTTGTGTAGTAACCAATGCATAAAAATAAAATTAATATGGTGAGCTCTTGAACAAATATGGTTAATTGATACCCAATTTTTTCAATTGGTATTCCTGCCAAAGGATATGCAATACCAAAACAAAAAAAAGCCAATAGGCCATGTTTTATTCCCTTCCTTAGTTTGAAATTAAATCCGTTAAAACAAACAATTGTAAAAATGGATAGTCCTATTTGTATACAGTAGTATTTCCATTGGATAACTTCTTTAAAGAGGATAAAAGACACTATTTGAGAAATTAATAGTGTGAAT
>CATEMS010000092.1 GCA_949507465.1 Flavobacteriaceae bacterium | reverse complement strand
ATCATATTTTGCCATTGCATGACAGAGGTGTCTTGAAACTCGTCTATAAAAAAATGACGGTACCGCTCTCCTAATCGCTCATATATAAATGGAGCTGGCTGGTCTTTTATTTCTTTATGAATGAGTGCATTGAATTGTGCCAAGGGAACAAGATTTTGTTCTTCTTGCAAGATTGCTAGCTCTTTGGCAACCAAATTAATTACCGACAAGGGAGTACTATTTTTTAAAATAGCGTTAATAAATCTCAGGGCTTGCACCTGTTTTTCTGTCTCTTCAATAAAGTTTGCGAAAGTCCATTGATGGTCGTCAACAATGGCTGCTTGTGCAGGGTTTGTTTTTGCCCACCCTTTGCTATACATTGGCTTATCTGAAATACTTTGTATCCAAGCTGCAGAAAAATCTATACTGTCATACGCTTTGGTTTGAAGTCTTGTAACAAAGGTTGTAAACGAGCCTCTAGTGAACGCCTTATAATCCAAGCCATGGGTGTCAAGAAGTTGGACAATGGCAGCTACTTTAGAGGAAATGGTTTTTTGATGGATGTCTTTATGCTTGTATAATTCTTTTTTAAAATCCTCAAAGTCTGAGAGTGTTTTGTCACTAAAATGGGCTAAATGAGCTGCGTCATCTTCATTATTTAATAGTTTTGCGGCGTTAAAAATATCTTTAGAAATATCCCAAGATTTATCCTCATCAGCCTTTTCAAGGGCAAAAGCAACTAAGACCTTTGTAATGGCTTGGTCTACTCCTGTTTTGCCTATAAGCTTGTCTACTGCCTCTGTGAGTAATTCTGTAGGGTCAAGCACTACTTCAAAATTGCTTGGTAGGGAGAGGTCTTTTGCAAAGGTTCGAACAAGGCGGTGGTTAAACTTATCTATGGTCTCTACACTAAAGGCTGCGTAGTTATGTAATATATGGTTGAGAACTGCCTTTGCTCTTGTCTGTATTTTGGGCACTCCTAGGTCCAGCTCTGATGCAAGATCTTGCATCATCCCAGGGGGTGTTGTTATAGAAGATGGTGATGAAAACGCCACCAAATTTTCAATGATGCGGTTTTTCATCTCTGCAACAGCCTTGTTTGTAAAAGTCAAGGCCAAAAGGGATCTGTAGTAATTGTTTTTTTGCTGGCCCAACAAAAACCCCAAATACGCCTTGACCAGTGTATATGTTTTACCACTACCTGCTGCAGCGTCATAAATTAAAAAAGGAGTGTCATTTTTCAAGCAACGATATTTTGCACTAAAATACGTAAAAGCGAATGCTATTAAAAGTTTTACAGGCAGGTATTGAAACCTTAATATTTCTATAACAGAATAATTAGCCCTTAATGTGTAACTTTGCAGACAACACAAAGAACACTAATTTTAAAATTACTTCGTATGGCTTTTGAATTACCACAACTATCCTATGCTCACAATGCATTGGAACCAAATATTGACCAAAGAACCATGGAGATCCATCACGGGAAACATCACCAAGGATATACCAACAAACTCAATGCAGCCATTGAGGGCACAGACCTAGAGGGTAAAAGCATAGAAGAAATTCTTCAACATCTTGATATGAACAACAAAGCTGTAAGAAACAACGGTGGTGGTTTTTACAATCACTCTTTGTTCTGGGAAGTTATGTCTCCCCAGGGTGGAGGTGCTCCAAAGGGTGCTATCGCCGCAGCCATTGAAGCTTCTTTTGGAAGTTTTGATGCCTTTAAAGATACTTTTGCAACAGCTGCCAAAACCCAGTTTGGATCTGGATGGGCATTTTTATGTGTTCAAAAAGATGGATCTTTAGATATCTGTGGTTGCCCTAACCAAGACAACCCACTAATGCCTGGTGTTGGGTGTGGCGGAACTCCAATTTTAGGAATTGATGTATGGGAGCACGCTTACTACCTCAACTACCAAAACAGAAGACCAGATTACGTCAATGCATTTTTTAATGTAATTAACTGGGATGCTGTAAATGCTCGTATGGCCAAGGCATAAAATAAAAACATTATAAAGGCGGCATATCTCTAAGATATGCCGCCTTTTTTTTGCAAATTAATTAGTCCAGTAGGTTTAACTTCCTCCCCAGCTGTTTTGGAAGAAAATACCAACAGCTAGTTCTACCCATAGATATAGTAGTGCACAAAGTAGTACTGCAAGTATTAATTTATTTTTTTTACGCATTAAAAAATATTTATGTTTCTCAAATATAAATTTTAGTATCCTAATGGGCATGAAAAAGCCTTCACATTTCTGAGAAGGCTTTTAGTGTACTCCTGTAAGCCATTTTGCTGATCAAAAGGCCTGGTAAACTTCATTGAGTGTAAACTTTGGTAGGCAACTCTAACTATTTACTGCTAAAGGATGAGTAATCTGTGTTTGGAAATATTGGAATCAACCCCTTTTCTCCACCAACACAAAGCGCCATTACTTGTTGTGCCATTTTGCTCTGATCTTCAGAAAACCTCCAATCTAAATACTTTTGGTATTGCTCATAAGATGCCCAATCGCCGTAGATATAATACGTGTAGGTTTGGTCGTTAAAAAATGCCTCAAGAGATAAGCTACCATCATAATTTCTTGTAGTTTGTAAACCATCTGGAGTATTAAGAAGGTCTATCATGGCTTGTTTTTTACCTGGTTTTACTTTAAGTGTTACTAAAACAGGGTTTTTGGGTCCAACGGCCTGCATCATGCCGCCATAATCAAAAAAATCACCTTGTTGTATGACTTTGCCCTCTGCATCAAAATTAAAATACCAATACCCACTGAGGTTAATCTCCTTGCCTGTCATTGAGTTTTTTCCTGTCCAGGTTCCATAGGTTCTAACGCTTCCGTCTGGTTTTAAAGACAATGTATCAACACCGGGAAGCCAGGCTTGAGCATTGTATTTAATGTCCTCAAAACCGTCATGATATCCTTTTAAGATAGAAACATACGCATCATATCCAAGTGGCTCATTGTTTCCGTACATGGGTGTGTAGATCTTGATATCTTTACTTATCAAAGCAAGTTGTTCATCCATCTTTTCTTCTCCATGGAGTTCAAATAATTTTTGGGCAGTTGCTAGGTTTTTCTCATAATTAGAATTTCCTGCACAAGAAATAAAAAGTATGGCTGTGAATAATAAAATTAGTTTTTTCATGTTTTTAAATTTAGTGGTTATTTGCAAGTAAATATAGAGATTGTTTTTTTGTTGACAAAATAATTATTGCGTCTTATCATGGAATATAAAATAATTGAAATTAAACAAAAAATGTACCTGTAGCACTACACCCTAGCGGCAATAACAGAGGTATTTAAAACTAATAAATAGTTTTTTGTTGCAACTAAAATTTCTTTACTATATTTGAGAAACAAAAATAATCATTATGAAAAAATTACTATTTATTTTACTGTTAGCAGGACTACCTTTAGTTGGTTTATCCCAAGATGCAGCGCTCACAAGTGAAGAGAAAAAAGAGATTTTAGCTCAGAGCCCTTTTAACAGTGTATATCCAACATCCATACTTAAAAGCTCCAACGCTTATTTTAAAGCTCAAATGGGATTGTACAAAGAAGGAGCAATCGCAGAAAAAGAAGCTCATCTAGTGGGTCTAGGAACCTCAGCGGCTATTAAATGCCAATACTGTATCCCTTATCACGTAGCAGAACTTAAAAGACTTGGTGCCTCAGAAGAAGAAATCAAAACAGCAGTTCTAATTGCTGCAGATATTATGAAAATGAGCACCCTATTTTATGGCAACGAATTTGATTTACAGGCCTTTAAAAAAATGCTCAAAGGAGAATAAGTTAAAAACTAACCGATATGAAAACAAAAATAACCTTATCGATTCTTGGTGTTTATAATACCCTTATGGGGGTTATTATGATATTCTTTGCCGCAGCAATCGGCAATGAAATTGTACTCTCAGAAAATACAGATGCATTAAAAATGGGCGAATTATTCCACTACGGTCTATCCCCAGCATTAATCATGATTGGCCTAATGCTATTTCTGTCAAGAAACAGCGATTTAAAAACAGCAAAACAGCTTTTAATAGCCTATATCATTGGATCAATAGTGCTTATGTATGTGTTTTTTGGAATCTTAGCCAATGAACCCATTATGAATTTTAGTATTGAAAGTGCCTTGCCAGATATTGTAATGTTTGGGTTGGCTATCTTTGGCTTCTTAAAAGCAAAATAGCCAATAGCTCACTTCATCCTCTAATACGATCAAACCCTCGCAATAATGTGAGGGTTTTTTGCTTTTACATTTTCTCTTTACAACAGACTTATTGCTACAAGAGTTGTTACCTACTACAAAATAATTGTAGGGTATGGAGCTAAAAATTGCTTAAAATATCGATTAAATGACGTTTTTATTCGTTTAAATGCTTATTTTTGTGTATTATTGTATTTTGCCCCCCCAAATAACTTAAGATCATGAACAAACTACT
>CATEMS010000091.1 GCA_949507465.1 Flavobacteriaceae bacterium | reverse complement strand
TTTTAATTCCTAGTGAAAAGGCACTATGAAATTCATGAACCGCTGCGATTTTTTCTTTCATATTTTATTTGTTTTTGATTTTACTGAAATTTTCTGTTGTATTTTTGTAAGCATAAATCTACACAAATATGTTTAGTACTGGACAATTAGGCTTTGCCATTTTTTTTGCTATTTCATTTATAGCAATTATTATCTACAGCTACAGAAAAGATCTGCCTTTACACAAAAAACACTACAAAGGAAGTTTCAAGGTTCTGTTAGGCTTTTTAGTTTTTGTAGCCCTTTTAGTTGCTGCAAAATATGCTCTAAAAAACTAATGAAATAAATATTATTTTTAAATGTAAAAACCCAATGTGGCAAAAGCACATTGGGTTTATTTAATAAGTTATATCTAAAATTAATTCTGGATTGGTAAGTTACTGTACTCTTTGGCGTATGTTAACATTTGAGACTCAAAACTCTCTGGCTGCATAACATCAAACCCTATGATTGCTCCAACTGGATCTAATTTGGGTGTAATCACTGGGTTTACAAAACCACTATAAGGCGCAGAAGTAAACTGCTTGTTACGGGCTAGAACTTCTGCGTGTATTGCTTGGTCTACCTTAACTCCGTAACCCTCTACTAAAGCCTCAACGGCTGCATAATCTCCTTCAGATTTTATGCGCTGGGTCTCTCTTAGCAATTCCCCAAAAAGGGTGTGTAATTTTTCATAGTCGTTGATATTAAAATAGGTCTTACCTTCTTTTGTTACTTTCTCTATAACATTGTCTTCTAATCCTTTTTCAAAGGCCCAAGCAGAAACCCATTGTCTATTAACCATGTGGGCCTCTTCTACATCATCTCCTAATTTTAATCTTATGAGCTGGGTCATTAAACCATTTCTAATGTAGCCATCAAATGCAGCTTTACCTACATTCTCCCAGTTATCTACTAAACCTAACTCTTGCAGTTTTGGGCTATATAGATAGTATAAACCAACAAGGTCTGCACGGCCTTCCTCTAGAGTAGAAGCATATTTTTTAAGGGTTTCTTTGGTTTCTCCAACACCCGGATTTAGCTGACCAGATGCATGTCCAATAACCTCATGCAGGGCTGTGTGTAATTTGTCTGCTACCTGACCATATTGTTTTTCTAAGTCATACTCTTTCTGGTCATGCACAAATTCTTGCAGGCGTCCAGAGCCTCCAGCATTGTTGTATGCCCCAATAATATTTCCTAAAGACACAGATTTACTCCCAACGGCAGCGCGTATCCAGTTTGCATTTGGAAGATTAACCCCAATGGGTGTACTGGGTGATGCGTCTCCAGCCTCTCCAGCTACATCTACCACCTTATAAGTTACCCCAACAACATTGGCTTTTTTATGCTCCTGCATTAGTGGAGAGTTGTCCTCAAACCATTGAGCATTTTCAGACAAAACAGCCATCTTTTGAGACATTTCAAAATCTTTAATTTGCACGATTGTCTCATAAGAACCTCTATATCCTGCTGGATCATTATAGACTTCTATAAAACTGTTGATATAATCAATATTCCCATCCGTGGCAGAGGTCCAAGCTACGTTGTAATCATCCCAGGTTTGCAAATCTCCCGTTTTGTAGTATTCTATTAATAGTCCAAGGGCCTCACCTTGGGCCTTGTTTTCTGCAACTGCTTTGGCTTTTTCTAACCAACCAATAATTTTGTCTATGGCGGCTCCGTAAAGACCTCCAGATTTGTATACACGTTCTAGAAGCTGACCCTCTTTTTTAAATAATTGAGAATTTAGTCCGTACGATAATGGCTTTTTTGGGTCTGGAGATATTTTTGCTTTATAAAAATTCTCAACATCAGCAGTTGTTACATCTGGACCATAAAAATTAACTGCAGATAAAAGCACATTGTCTACATCTTTAGTTAAATTCACTTTTTTAGCATCATTATCATTAAATAACACAGCAAAAGCATCATCATTAAGTGTTGTTTTTGTAGCACCTAGTAATGACTTAAGGTAATCAGCAGAAAAAGCAGGCTTCATTTTGGCATTAGAATAATGATGGTGAATACCATTGGCAAACCAAACTCGTTTTAAGTAGGTTTCAAAATTTGCCCAATCCTTGTTTTGTTTATCTCCATTAAAAGTGGTGTAGATGTGTTCAAATGCTGTGCGTATGGCAAGGTTATGACGGTAGTTTTGATCCCACATGATATCACGACCCTCAAGTCCTGCTTGAGTTAGGTAATACACTAATTTTTGTTCTTTTAGGGTTAGCTTATCCCAACTTGGTATTTGATATCGAAGTATTTTTACATCTTCAAACTGAGTGACGTTATAATTAAAATCATCTGATGTTTCTTTTTTTGCCTTTTGGCAAGAAAGTAATAATAGAGTGGCAAGTGCCACATAAAACAAGTTATATCTCATGGTTTATAGTTTAGTTTTCGCAAATATATTAAAATAATTAGCAGGGCTAGTGGTATTGAGCTGTTGTGTTTTTTAAACTGAGTTTGGTTAAATGTTTAAAGATCTTGACTCACTACAAACAAAAGTATATCTTTACCTTACATATATTTATTTATGAAAAATATTCTTTTGGTTTTTTTAGGTGGTGGGATTGGTAGTGGCCTAAGATACATTGTTAGTAAATACCTAAATCAAATTGAAAACAGTATTGCTCTTGGCACTTTTACTGTTAATATATTAGGTTCTCTTATCATAGGAATTATCATGGGTTTTGTATTTAAAAATGATTCACCTTCAAGCGAATTATCTCTACTGATAGCCACAGGGTTTTGTGGAGGTTTCACTACTTTTTCTGCCTTTGCATTAGAAAATTACCAGTTTTTAAAAACTGGAGACGTTACCAATTTTTTTCTCTACACAATAGGAAGTTTACTTCTGAGTATTTGCGCTATTTTTTTGGGGATTTGGCTAGTAAAATCATCCTAACCTAAAAGAGTCTGTTTTGGTGATGTTACAAAAAATTTCAAAAAAATACTTTTTGAGAAATACCTATTTTTATAACACTTTAAAACAAATAGAAATTTCTTATCCCGTTAGTTCTTGCCTATTGATAAGCCTTTTTTACTACAGACTTTATTGGGTT
>CATEMS010000090.1 GCA_949507465.1 Flavobacteriaceae bacterium | reverse complement strand
TTTGGAGAGCATTTTTTATAAAAATAGCCCTTTACACGATGGAGCAATGCTCATTGAGGGAAATACCATTACCGCAACAAGGGTGATACTTCCTGTCTCTGGTGATAAAAAAATACCACTACGTTTTGGGCTGCGACACAGAGCAGCCGTTGGTGTGAGTGAAAAAAGTGATGCTGTTTGTCTGGTTGTAAGCGAGGAAAATGGACAAATTTCTTACCTTAAAGATGGTGATTTTGTTCTTTACGAAACCCTAGAGCAGCTCACTGAAATAATCCATAAAGACTTAAGTTAACTCTCTTGACCCTTCTCTGAGGCAAATTGTACTTTGTACAGGGTGCTGTAATACCCCTGTTGATCTAAAAGTTCTTTATGAGTTCCAGACTCTACAATTTTACCAGCATCCATCACCAAGATTTTATCGGCTTTTTTAATAGTTGCCAATCGATGAGCAATAACAATAGAGGTTCTGTCTTTGGTTATGGTATCTGTGGCTGTTTGTATCATCTGCTCTGAGTATGAATCTACAGAGGAGGTTGCCTCATCTAAAATCAAAATTCCAGGATTACTAACATAGGCACGTAAAAAAGCAATGAGTTGCCGCTGCCCTGAAGATAACATTACCCCCCGCTCTTTTACATTGTATTGAAATTTACCGGGTAATGAATCTATAAACTTAGACACTCCAATTTGAGTTGCTGCCCGTTGTATCTCTTTCTCAGTGATGGTCTCATTATTTAAACTAATATTATTGTGAATGGTATCTGCAAAAAGAAAAACATCTTGTAGTACAACTGCTATTTGACTTCGTAGAGATTCTAAGGTGTAATCCTTAATGGAGACTCCGTCTATTAAAATGGTACCACTGTTAATTTCGTAAAAACGATTCAGTAGGTTAATAATGGTAGATTTCCCGGCACCTGTTGCTCCAACAATTGCTATGGTTTCTCCAGGTTGTACAGTAAATGACACATCCTTTATGACCTGTTCTCCAGCTGTGTAAGAGAAGCAAACATTTTTAAAAGCAATAGCGCCTTTTGTGTTTGCAAGTACCTGGGTACCTTGGTTGGCAATTTGCGCTTTTGTGTCTAATATTTCAAAAACACGTTTGGCAGCCACCATACCCATTTGTAGTGTATTGAATTTATCTGCGATTTGACGCAGTGGTCTAAATAACATTTGAGCCAACTCTATAAAGGCTACAACCAAACCAAGGGTAATCACTCCGTTGGCTGCAGCATTAAGCCCACCAAACCAAACAAGTAAACCAATAGCAACAGAGGAGGCCATCTCTGCAATAGGAAAGAATATAGAATTATACTATACGGTTTTAATCCAGGCAGCTTTGTGCTTTTGATTAATAGCATAAAACTGTTGGTACTCTGTTTGCTCTCTGGCAAAAACCTGAACAATTTTCATTCCTGTAATGCGCTCTTGTACAAATGAATTTAAATTTGCAACCTGCGTTCTAACCTCTTCAAAGGCTACTTTCATGGCGCGTTGAAAAAGACGTGTTGCCACAAGTATAAGAGGCATGATAATAAATACAATGAGAGATAATCGCCAACTTTGATATACCATAAAGGTTGCAATTGCAGCCATCTTTAGTAAATCTGCAATGATCATAAAAAGTCCCTGACTAAAAATACTAGATATGGTTTCAATATCATTGACTGCTCGAGTGGTGAGCCTACCAACAGAGCTAGTGTCAAAATATTTCATTTTAAAACGCGTCATTAAGTCAAATAGACCAATGCGCAAATCTTTGATGATATGCTGTCCTAACCAATTGGCATAAAAAATAAATGAGAATTGAAATAGCACCTCCATCACCAGTACTCCAATCATGATAGCAATAAAGTAACTAAGTCCCGTAGAATCTCGAGGTAGTATAGACTCATCAATGGCTCGCTCTAAGAAATAAGGTCTTAAAATTGCCAATCCAGACAAAACAACAGCCGTAAAGGCAACAAAATAAAAAACCAAACGATAAGGCCTAGTAAACTCCAATAACCGCTTAAATAACTTAAAATCAAATGCATTTGCTGATGCCATAAAGCCTGTAAAGATATTAAGTTATGAATATATCTTGGGGATATAATACTTTGGTTAAATATAGGCCCTTGGCGGGTGCAGAAGATCCAGCCCTACTCCTGTCTTTGGATTCTAGAATAAAAGAAAAATCCTTGAGACTGGTTTTTTTAAAACCCACATCCAGTAGAGTACCTACTATGGCTCGCACCATATT
>CATEMS010000089.1 GCA_949507465.1 Flavobacteriaceae bacterium | reverse complement strand
ATGCTTGTACCTTAGATATTAATAACTTCAACTCATTTGCTAGGGTTGGGGTATTGGATTGGGTTTCATATCATGCAATTTTGTATTTTTGTATTCTAAATTTTAGCCAATTAAGTTGTGTTAGTTTATAGATTCTAGCAGTACTTGATTTATAAGAAGCAGCATTATATGAGAAAAATTCAAATGGTAGATCTAAAAGGTCAATATGCCGCCATACGTGAGAGAGTTAATACCTCGATTCAAGAGGTCATAGACACAACAGCATTTATAAATGGACCAGAGGTACACGCATTTCAAAAAGAACTTGAAGCATACCTTGGAGTAAAACATGTAATACCTTGTGGCAATGGTACAGATGCACTTCAAGTAGCTATGATGGGCTTGGATCTGCAACCTGGCGATGAGATTATTACTGCAGATTTTACATTTGCAGCCACTGTAGAGGTGATTGCTTTATTGCAACTTACCCCAGTTTTAGTGGATGTTGACCCAATTAATTTCAATATCGATATTGCTGCTATTGAAAAAGCAATTACTCCCAAAACCAAAGCAATAATCCCAGTACACCTTTTTGGTCTGGCCGCTAATATGGATCAGGTAATGGAACTGGCAACAAAACACAACCTTTATGTAATCGAGGACAATGCGCAAGGTATTGGCGCTAGGTATACTTCAAAAACAGGTCAGAAAAAAATGACCGGTGGCATTGGTCATGTGGGTTCTACTTCTTTTTTTCCTTCAAAAAACCTTGGTTGTTATGGAGATGGAGGAGCTATTTTTACTAATGATGATGCCTTGGCTCATGTGATAAGAGGGATTGTTAATCATGGCATGTACAAAAGATACCATCATGATGTTGTTGGCGTGAATTCAAGATTAGATTCTATACAAGCTGCGGTATTGAGAGCAAAATTACCAAAGCTAGACCAGTACAATACAACGAGAAGAAATACAGCCAGAAAATACACAAAGGCCTTTGCGGGAATCCAAAATATTATAACGCCAACTGGATTTTGCGAAAGTTCCTCGTCTATTTGCGATACCTGTGATTGTCATGTCTTTCATCAATATACCTTACAAGTTAAAAATATTGATAGAGACGCTCTAGTAGCTCATTTGAATGCCAACGACATTCCTTGCGGAGTCTATTATCCCATACCTCTTCATTTACAAAAAGCATACGCAGATACCAGATATAAAGAGGCAGATTTTACCGTAACAAACAGATTAGTGAAAGAGGTGATATCTTTGCCAATGCACACAGAACTAGACGATGAGCAAATTGCCTTTATCACCAAAACAGTAATTGATTTTATTTCTAAGTAGTTTTACACAAACAAATAAAAAAGAGACTGCCCACAAGCAGTCTCTTTTTATATATACTAGTAAAGATTAAATTTCTCCTTTTGATGTCTCTACGCTTCTATCAATTTTGCGCATCAAACCTTGTAAAACATTTCCTGGACCAATTTCTGTAAAGTGAGTTGCTCCATCCGCAATCATATTTTGCATGCTTTGGGTCCATTTAACAGGAGCTGTGAGTTGGGCAATCAAGTTTTTTTGTATCTCTAAGGCATCTGTAACCCCAGTTGTACTAACGTTTTGGTAGATAGGACAGCTTGGGGTCTGAAAATGAGTCGCTTCTATAGCATCAGCTAATTCTTCTCTTGCGGGCTCCATAAGTGGGCTATGAAATGCTCCTCCAACGGGCAGAAGCAAAGCGCGTCTTGCACCTGCTTGTTTTAAGGCCTCACAGGCATTATTAACGGCATCTATCTCACCGCTAATAACCAACTGTCCTGGGCAGTTGTAGTTTGCAGCAACAACAATTCCAGATTGCGAGGCGCAAATATCTTCTACAAGGGTATTATCTAGGCCAAGAACTGCTGCCATTGTTGAGGGTGCCGCCTCACAGGCTTTTTGCATAGCAAGTGCTCTTTTATATACCAGTTGCAAGCCATCTGTAAAGGCTAGTGTTTTGTTGGCAACCAGCGCAGATATTTCACCTAAAGAATGACCAGCGACCATATCTGGAGCAAATTGTGATCCCATGACTTCTGCAGTAATTGCTGAGTGTAAAAAAATTGCAGGCTGGGTTACTTTTGTTTGTTTGAGTTGCTCTGAGGAACCTTCAAACATAATTTTAGTGATTTCAAAACCAAGGGTTTGGTTTGCCTTTTCAAAAAGTGTTTTTGCGCGCGCAGAGTTTTGGTACAAATCAAGTCCCATTCCTGTATACTGAGCACCTTGTCCTGGAAATATATAAGCCTTCATATTCTGTTTTTTTATATCTTCTACAAAAATAGGATTATTTTTTATGATAATTTGCTGGTGCTATTTAGACACGCTCCCAAGTCTCGTAGGTAAATCCATGTAAATGTTTCTCATCTATATTGTGATGCATTTCTGATGTTTTTTGCCAACTGCTTGTGTCAATTTCTGGAAAAAAAGTATCTGCCTTAAATGTGCCATGTACTCTGGTGAGTTCTATTCTGTCTGCAACCTCCATAGATAAATTATAGATCTCTCCACCACCAATGATAAAGACTGTTTGTTGCCCAGCAGCTTTTAGTAAAGCTTGGTCTAAAGAATGAACCACGATAATGTTTTGTTGTTGGTCTGGCGTAACTTTTGGATAGTAGGTGGTATCTCTTGTGATAATTACATGGGTTCTATTGGGTAGTGGTTTTGGAAAAGATTCAAAAGTTTTGCGCCCCATGATGATAAAGTGTCCTGTTGTTAGAGCCTTAAAGCGTTTAAAATCGTCAGGCAAATGCCATATTAAATCATTGTCTTTACCAAGTTCATTGTTTTGGCCAGCGGCTGCTATTATTGTGATCATAACTTTCTTTCAGGGAGTGAACTTATCTTTTACCTAACAAAAATCAAAGATTTTTCATCTATTAACTAAGCGTAAAAATACCTAATTTTAAATACCTATCCTATCTCTTTTTTACAAGATTTGATCTCTCTTACAGTATCATTTTATTTTCAACTTCACTGGTCTTGATGTGACTTTTGAAACATAAATATCAATATATTTGTATAAAGTAATCATGCACGATACAAAATGAAAATTCTAGTAACAGGTGGTTTAGGTTTTATTGGTTCTCATGTAGTTGTGAGATTACAAGAAGAAGGTTTTGAAGTTGTAATCATAGACAATTTATCCAACTCAAACATTAAAGTGTTGGATGGTATTATTGCCATTACTGGCATTACTCCAGCTTTTGAGAAGCTCGATTTAAGAGAAAAATCTGCGGTGACTGGTTTTTTCAAAAAATATGATGACATACAGGGAGTCATCCATTTTGCTGCATCTAAGGCTGTTGGAGAGAGTGTGGAGAATCCCTTATTGTATTATGAAAATAACATTGGAACCTTGGTTTATATATTGCAAGAATTACAGAAAAAGGAGCAGGCCTCTTTTATTTTCAGCTCCTCTTGTACTGTGTATGGACAGGCAGAAAAAATGCCAATTACAGAAACCGCCCCCATAAAAAAAGCAGAATCTCCCTACGGGAACACCAAACAAATAGGAGAAGAAATTATTAAAGACACCTACAAAGTGAGCCCAAATATTAACGCAACTGCAT
>CATEMS010000088.1 GCA_949507465.1 Flavobacteriaceae bacterium | reverse complement strand
TGAGACAGATAAAGCCACCATGGAGTTTGAATCTTTTCATGAAGGAACACTCTTACACATTGGTATAGCAGAGGGTGAAACAGCCAACGTGGACGCCCTATTGGCAATCATTGGTGAAAAAGGAGAAGACATCTCCATGCACCTTAACCCAACTACCCCACAAGATAGTTCAGATGAAACATCCAAGCAGGTCTCTAAAGAAACCCAAGAAGTTCCTTCTGGCTCTGATACTGAAGTTTCTGTAATTCCAGAGGGTGTTGAGGTTATTACCATGCCAAGGCTGAGCGATACCATGGAAGAAGGGACTGTGGCAACATGGCTTAAAAAAGAAGGAGACTCTATCCAAGAAGGTGATATTCTTGCCGAAATTGAAACAGACAAAGCAACTATGGAATTTGAGTCTTTCTACACAGGAACACTCTTAAAAATAGGTATTCAAGAAGGTGAAACCGCTCTTGTGGATGCCCTGTTGGCAATTGTTGGACCTGCAGGAACAGATGTTTCTGGCATCACTGAGCCCACAAAAGCTGTGCCAGTACAAGCATCGGCTCCAAAGCCAACACCAGTTGTAGTAAAACAAACCCCTGAAGCCACTCAAGTTCAAGTAGCGCCAGAGGTTGCAAACAGTCATACCTCATCACAAAGAATATTTGCTTCACCACTTGCCAAAAAAATGGCTGCAGATAAGGGTATTGCATTGCAGCTTGTCAAGGGCTCTGGTGAAAATGGACGTATCATTAAAAGTGATATAGAAAACTACCAACCCTCTCATGCAGCTCCTGCACAATACACTCCAGTTGGAGTTGAAAGTTTTGAAGAAATTAAAAACAGCCAAATGCGCAAAACCATTGCAAAGCGTTTGGGTGAATCTAAATTCTCTGCACCCCATTATTATTTGACCATTGAGCTTGATATGGATAATGCCATGGCATCAAGAACTGCTATAAATAGCGCCCCAGATGTTAAAATCAGTTACAATGACATGATTGTTAAAGCATGTGCAATGGCTCTTAGAAAACACCCACAGGTGAATAGCCAATGGACAGACGGCGTGATGCGTATAGCAAAGCATATCCATGTAGGTGTAGCCGTTGCTGTAGACGATGGACTGCTTGTGCCAGTTTTAAAATTTGCCGACCAAATGAGCTTTTCTCAAATTGGGATGCATGTAAAAGAATTGGCTGGTAAAGCAAGAACCAAAAAAATCACACCTCAAGAAATGGAGGGAAGTACCTTTACGGTAAGTAACCTAGGGATGTTTGGTATTAAAGAATTTACCTCAATTATAAATGCGCCAAATTCGGCTATTTTATCTGTGGGGGCAATCATACAAAAACCAGTTGTAAAAAATGGTGCCTTAGCTATAGGGAATACCATGACAGTAACCCTAGCTTGTGATCATAGAACAGTTGATGGTGCAACAGGAGCTAAATTCTTACAGACATTACGTAATTACATAGAAAACCCCGTTACCATGTTTGTATAGTTTTCTGAAACTTTAAAATCCTAAAAATCCCTTAGAAATCTTAAAAAGATGGCTTAGGGATTTTGTATATTTAGGTACTTTTTCACTACAAAGGTGATTGTTAGAATTTTTAAAAAATGAGCATGAAAAATATTATTATAACAGGTACTTCCCGTGGCATCGGATATGAAATGGTAGCCTTACTTGCCCAAGCTGGACACAATGTGTTGGCTTTGTCTAGGAATTCGGTACCAGTCTCTGGGATAGAGATTTCTAATTGTCATTGCTTTTCATGTGATATTACAGATCCTGATGATATTAAAAAAGTGCCGCTTTTTTTAAAAGAGAAGGGCTGGAAACATGTGGATATACTTATTAATAATTCTGGATACCTAGTCAATAAACCCTTCTCAGAACTTTCCTTGGAAGACTTTAAGCAAAGCTATGATGTAAATGTATTTGGTGTTTTCTCGCTCATTCAAGCGATGTTACCCTTTTTTAAAAAATCAAGTCATGTGGTGAATATAAGCAGTATGGGAGGCGTTCAGGGAAGCGCTAAGTTTCCTGGTCTAGCAGCTTACAGCAGCAGTAAAGGTGCACTTATAACCCTTACAGAGCTCCTCGCAGAAGAGTTTAAGCAAACAGGTCCCTCCTTCAATGTTTTAGCTTTAGGTGCTGTTCAAACACAGATGTTAGAAGAAGCATTTCCAGAGTACAAAGCACCTTTAACCGCCGCACAGATGGCACAGTATATCATAGATTTTTCTTTAACAGGAAACACATTTTATAATGGGAAAGTATTAGAGGTTTCTAGTTCAACACCATAGGATATGATAGAAGTGCTGTCAAAATATATTCCAGGGGCTGCAGTAGCAACGGTCTTTGAACTTATCAAGCAAAACGATGTTACTCTTAAAATCGTTGATCAGCGCGTTACACGTCACGGCGATTATAGAAGAACAAACCAGGGCCAACATCAAATAACCATCAATACAAGCTCAAACAAGTATAGATTTTTTGTCACCTTAATTCACGAATTAGCACATCTTGTTGCATTTAAAAAGTTTGGTAGATATATCAAACCTCATGGCAAAGAGTGGAAATTGACTTTTCAGCAACTCATGTTGCCTTATATAAATCCTCAAGTATTTCCATCTGAGCTTCTCCCTATACTGGCATTACACTTTAAAAATCCAAAGGCAAGTAGTGATACAGATACTGCCTTATCATTAGCCCTAAAAAAGTTTGATCCAGAAAATGATAAGAATTATGTTTTTGAAATCCCAGATGGAGGGGTTTTTAGACTCTATAATGGCAAACTGTTTAAACGAGGTAATAAACGTGTTAAGCGGTATGAGTGTGTGGAGATTTCAACAGGTAAAATATATCTATTTCAGCCCAATGCAGAAGTAGAGTTAATAACATAAACAACCAGGCCTTTCTTTTTTATTAGCTAGATATTTTGTTTACATCTCGTATTTTTTTAAATAAATTGCTTGAGTATACAAAATCGGTAACATCTTGGTTATTGGTTTTAAAAATATCTTCTTGGGTCCCTTTCCAGACTAGTATGCCGTTTTTAAGAAAGTTAATTCTCTCTCCAATCTCCATCACTGAATTCATATCATGAGTCACAACAATGGCCGTGATGTCATTTTCATGGGTAATTTTTTGAATAAGATTATCTATAACAGTGGCTGTTTTTGGGTCTAATCCAGAGTTTGGTTCATCACAAAATAAATATTTTGGGTTATTTACAATAGCCCGGGCAATTGAAACCCTTTTTTGCATTCCTCCAGAAATTTCTGCGGGATATTTAGTGTTAACTCCGTCAAGATTTACTCTGTTTAAGACTTCATTTACCCTTGAGATCATTTTGGATTTGCTTTGATTAGAAAACATTCTGAGGGGAAACATGATGTTTTCTTCTATAGTCATAGAATCAAAAAGGGCACCTCCTTGAAACAACATCCCTATTTCTTCTCTGAGAATTCGTTGCTGCTGGAGATTCATTTGATCTGTGGGTTTGTTGTGGTAAGAAATTATTCCTCCAACGGGTTTTAACAATCCAATAAGACATTTTAATAGTACAGATTTTCCACTTCCACTTTGGCCTATTATTAGGTTGGTTTTCCCTTGTTCGAAAACAGTAGAAATTCCTTTCAAAATTTCTTCAGACCCAAATTGCATTTTTAAATTATCTACGGCTATCATTAGCTTAAAAGTAATTGAGTGATGATATAATTTGCAAAAATAATAAGTACACTTGTCCAGACAAAACTCTTAGTACTTGCTTTTCCAACCTCTAGCGCTCCACCTCTCATGTAATAACCATGCCAGGCAGGAACTGTAGCTAAAATAAAGGCAAAGACATATGTTTTTACAAAGGCATATACCAAATGAAATGGTATGAAATCTTCTTGAAGACCTCTTATAAATTCATCAAGGGATACAAACCCTCCATAAACTGCTGCTATAAGTCCCCCAAAAATCCCTAGAAACATAGCAATTGCAATTAAAAAGGGGTAGGTGAGAAGTGCTATTATTTTTGGGAAAACAAGATAGTTCAATGAATTAATACCCATAACCTCCAAGGCGTCTATTTGCTCGGTTACACGCATAGAACCAATACTTGATGTGATAAAAGACCCTACTTTACCTGCCATTATTATGGAGATGAACGTTGGAGCAAATTCTAGGATGATAGATTGTCTAGTTGCAAAAGCAACTAATTCTTTAGGTATAATTGGATCTGTTAAATTCAGTGCCGTTTGAAGGCTTATTACCCCACCTACAAAAAAACCAATGAAACTAACAATACCCAAAGAGTTCATGACTAAATCGTCAATTTCTTTAAATATCAATTCTCTTAAAACATCTCCTTTTGTAAAACCACTAAAGGTACGTTTAAGCATCAAAAAGTAAGATCCAATATCCCCGAGGTATTTCATAATATATAGCTAATGCTAAGGTACTAAATTTATGATAAGCGTATTCTATGTATAATTATAAAGGGAGTTTTTAATTAAAGAATTTCATCATTTTCTCAAATAATGCAGTGTTATTGAAAATACCACCAAAATTATTTTCTCCTGGTCCTTTTGCGAAAATGGGTACCATCGTTGCAGAATGACCTCCGGTAGAGAAGGTAGGTTTGATTTTGTTATAATCTCCATTATCAGCCGATAGGGTGAATCCTCCGGTTTCATGATCTGCAGTAACAAGAACCAGCGTTTCTGGATTTTTTGCTGCAAAGTCAAGTGCTACCCCAATACTTTTATCAAAGTCAAGCAATTCTGTAATTAAATAATCTGTATCATTATCGTGGCCTCCCCAATCTATTTGAGCGCCTTCAACCATTAAAAAAAAACCATTTTCGTTTGTTGATAATTTATCTAGTGCCATTTTTGTAGCATTGGGCAAAAAGTCTCCTCTTCCCTCCAGCATTTTGTCCATTCCATCATCCGCCAAAAAGATAGCTTGCTTTTTATCTGTTGTTTTTTTGGGAAGACCCTTGGTCTGTACCTCATATCCATTATCTTCAAATTCTCTGATTAAATCACGTTTGTCTTCTCGTTTGTTTTTGTCTAGAAACTCAGTACCTCCACCTGCTATAAAGTCTATTTTTGAAGTAGGTAGAAAAGCGGCAATATCCTGGTAGGATCTTCTAGAGGCAGCGTGAGCATAAAAACAAGCAGGAGTTGCATGCATAACCGATGATGTGGTTATGATTCCAGTACTAATATTCATGGGTATTATTTTTTCTAAAATGGTTGGTGCTGGATTTTTTTGAAGGTCTACACCTATGGCTCCATTGTAGGTAGAAATACCTGTTGCGTATGCTGTTGCACTAGCAGCAGAGTCACATACTAGGTCACCCTCTGCTGATGTTTTAATGAGTCCAACGGTGGTAAAACGATCAAAATTTGGTGCAGTGTCTTTGAAAAAATAACTTGCAGAAACTTGGCTAAGACCCATGCCATCTCCAATAAGTAGAATGATATTTTTTGGCTTTTTGATTGCTTGTTTCTTGTTTGCCCCTGCTACAAGAAAGCCAAGGGCCAAAACTACAAGCAGGCTAGATATAATTTTCACGTTTTTTTTCATTACATTTTTTTTGTATTCAAAAATACTCATAATCAAATACCTAAATATTAATACAGTGTTATAGTATCTTTTTTTTTATTGCCTCCCAACGAAGATTTCTAATAAATTCACCTTCTTGTTGTGTTACCATAAAAGATTGCTTCTGTTTTTTAGAAATACAATAGCCTCGCATGCAATGCACATAAAAAAGCGGGTCTCTTTTTAAAATTGCGAGCTTTAAAGCCGCAATTCTTGCAAGGGTTTTTGAGTAACGCATTTTATAGAAAGCTTCCCCTTGTTTATGTTTAACTTCAGGTGTGTACTTACTTCCAGTAGCTTTCAGGTGTTTCACCCTTAGTGATGGGTCTGTCCTTGTTTTCCATCCATGATAGGCTGCCAATAGTATATCTACGGTGTCCCATCCTATTGATTTTTTAAGGCCTCCTATATCCGTAAAACATTCTTTTTTGTAGAGTTTGATGGGTCCTCGAACTTTTGTTTTTTCTGAAATATTTTCAAACACCCACCTGTCTCTTTTTTTTATATACAGGTTACCCGATGCTATACCCACAAGAGTATCTGAGGAGAAAATAGCTACCATTTTTTCTAGATACTCTGCTGGGAGTATGATGTCAGCATCAAACTTTCCAATGAGTTGAGTATCTGGATTGCATTTTTGATATCCCTCATAAAAGGCTTCAACCACTTTGCTCCCTGGACTATGCTTGGGGCTTTTTTGGGTGGTAACAGTATCTATGAAGGAATACTGGGTTACAAATTTTTTGATGATACTAGGAGTGTTATCTGTTGAGTTGTCATCAACAATAATAACTTGAGTAGCTTTCATTGTTTGCCCAACAACAGAATTTAGCATAAGCTCTAGGTGAGCTTGTTCATTGTAAACGGGTATGATTATTGCTATTTTCAAACCCGTTCTGCATAGATAAGATAGTACCGTGGTGTGAAGTATCTCATAATAGGTCTCAACCCAAATTTTTTAACCGGGTTTGTGAATTTTTCACTTTTTTTAATCTTCCATCCCGCCTTTTCTAGTAACCAGTCAAACTGCCAATCCTCAAACTCATGGTAATGTCTATCCCAGGGGTCTGTCTTACTTTTATATGCCGATGCAAACCACAGTTTAAGAGGTACAGAGGCAATTAATTTTTTGGCCTTTATATCCTTTAGTACATTAAGGGGTGAGACCAGATGTTCAAAGATTTCAAATGCAGTAGCAACATCATAGTCATTTGCTTGCACTGCCTTGGTGTCAAAATCTAAATCCTCTCCCTTTGTATTTGTTATGTGGTATCCTTCTTTTTTTAAAATTTCAGAAAAAGGATTTACCACTCCCAGATCGATGATCTTTTCTTGTTTTGATATGGTTTGTTCTAAGAAAGCTTTAGTGATTCTGTACCTTTTTTTTGGATAGTTTCCTGGATACATGATTATGCCTTGTAAACCATTGCATTAATGTTCATTCCTGCACCAACACTAGCAAACATGATAAGATCACCTTTATTAATTTGATGCCCTTTTAGATTGTTGTTTAGAATCAAATCATAGAGCGTGGGAACGGTTGCCACACTTGAGTTACCTAAGGTGTTTATAGTCATTGGCATGATGTCCTGTGGCGCCTGTAGGTCATACAAACCATAAAATCTTTTTACAATAGCTTCATCCATCTTTTCATTGGCTTGATGAATCAATATTTTCTTTAGATCTTTAATGTCATGTCCACTGGCCTGAAGACAATCTTTCATGGCTTTTGGAACATTGGTTAAGGCAAAATTATAGATTTTTCTGCCATTCATTTTTATGTACTTGGTAGGACCATCTTGCTTTAAATTATTGCTATTACCAAAGTAGATGTAATCAAATTCCTCAATGGTATGTGAGGCGGTAGCGTGCCCAATGATTCCCTCCTGTGCCGCTGTATGCTCTATGATTGTTGCTCCTGCACCGTCACTATATATCATAGAATCTCTGTCATGAGGATCTGTAACTCTGGATAATGTCTCTGCACCAATAACCATACATTTCTTTGCAATACCTGACTTAATAAAAGCATTGGCCTGAATCATTCCTTCTAGCCAACCAGGACAGCCAAAAATTAAATCATAGGCAATACAGGATGGATTTTTTATCTTTAAATTGCTTTTAACCCGCGAAGCCAAACTGGGTACCGTGTCACTTTGGCTACTTCCATACTCTACATCTCCATAGTTATGTGCTACAATAATATAGTCTAAGGTTTCTGGGTCTAATTTTGCATAATCAATTGCTTTTTGGGCTGCAAATGAGGCAATATCTGAGGTGCTATATTTTTTTTGAGCATACCTTCTTTCACTGATTCCAGTTATGGCTTTAAATTTTTCAATAATCACATCATTTTGGTGAGGAAAACTTGTACCATCTTGATTGTAAAAGTCGTGATTTTCAAAATCTTTGTTACTGGTGATTTCTTTTGGGATATAACTTCCTGTCCCGGTAATGGTGATGCCCATGGTATAAATTTTTAGCTAATGTAACAAAAAGAATACAGTATAGATGCTAATTTTCTTTAAATGTAACCTCAAGATACATCACTGTTTAGCACTTAAAAACTCTTAATTTTATACATTAAAATGAGAAATTTTTAATTTTATTTATTAGACCTCCATGTACTGTTCTATAGGTGCACAGGAACACACTAGATTTCTATCTCCATATGCATCAT
>CATEMS010000087.1 GCA_949507465.1 Flavobacteriaceae bacterium | reverse complement strand
GAACGGTCACAGACAATCTCTTACACAAATTGTAATTGAAAGTATTGTAGCCTCTGGAGCAAAAAAAGCGTCTCCTGCTAAAAAAGCAAAAGCTGCAGCGCCAAAAGCTGAAAAGCCTGCCGCTGCAAAACAAGAAAGTGCTGCAAAGGATATTTCTTCACATACTGTTGCTGAGTTAAAAGCAATGGCAAAAGACAAAGGAATTAAAGGCTACACTTCTATGAAGAAAGCTGAATTAATTACTGCTTTAAGTTAATCTTTAAAACCAAACAAAATGGCACATAAAAAAGGAGTTGGTAGTTCAAAAAATGGTAGAGAATCAGAATCAAAACGTCTTGGCGTTAAGATATTTGGTGGACAAGCTGCTATTGCTGGGAATATCATCGTAAGACAAAGAGGTAATACACATCACCCTGGTGAGAATGTATACTGCGGAAAAGACCACACACTTCACGCAAGAGTGGATGGTGTTGTAAAATTCACTAAAAAGAAAGACAACAGATCATACGTAAGCATCGTCCCTGCGGCAGGAGCTTAGTAGGATAGTCTGCCTCACTATAAAGCCTTGGATCAAAATGATTCAGGGCTTTTTTTATATTCTGTTTTTTTGAAGAATTAATTTTATATTACCTGTTTAAACACACCTATTATGAAAATCAATATTTTACTATCTATTTTTTTAACCCTGCTACTTACAGGCTCCTGCTTGGCTCAAAATCAACAAAAATCATACTATGATTATTTGGAGGTTATTGTAGTACAAAAACCAGATAATAAAGGAAAAATAAAACGCATACGCGTTGAACCACAACCTTCCTTAGCGGGTAAAATAGTAACGAGTAAATTGATAGAAAAACTCAAAGGAACATCTCAATTACTCAATTACATGAACCAGCACAATTGGGAGTTTGTAGATAGAAAAGCGATTGTCTCTGGAGAGAATGAACCTGTATGGATGAGTTATATTTTCAGAAAACAAATACCTATTAAAAACCCCTTACATCATTAGTTGTAAGGGGCTGTACTTTTACTATTGCTGTTAGAATAGTTAGTATCTGTAATATTCTGGCTTGAAAGGCCCTTCAACGGTAACACCAATATATTCTGCTTGGTCTTGTTTGAGCTCGGTAAGTTCTACACCAATTTTGGCTAAGTGTAATCGTGCTACTTTTTCATCAAGATGCTTTGGCAACATATATACTTTATTGTCATACTTATCTGCATGATTCCATAACTCGATTTGAGCGAGTGTCTGGTTTGTGAATGAGTTACTCATAACAAAACTTGGATGTCCTGTTGCACAACCAAGATTCACCAAACGACCTTCTGCAAGTAAAATAATGTCTTTCCCGTCAAAGGTATATTTGTCAACCTGAGGTTTAATTTCATCTTTAGTGGCATTGTTGGTAAGCCAAGGCACATCAATCTCATTGTCAAAATGTCCAATATTACATACAATGGTTTTATCTTTCATTGCCTGAAAGTGTTCTTGACGAACAATCCCTTTATTACCCGTTGTAGTAATAACAATATCTGCAGTTGCCACAACAGTTTCTAGTTTCTTTACCTCAAAACCGTCCATGGCAGCTTGAAGGGCACAAATAGGATCAATCTCGGTAACAGTAACAATTGATCCAGCCCCTTTAAAAGAAGCGGCAGTACCTTTACCAACATCACCATAACCACAAACAACTACACGTTTTCCGGCCAACATGATATCTGTTGCACGGCGCACTGCATCTACCGCGCTTTCTCTACACCCGTATTTATTGTCAAATTTTGATTTTGTAACACTATCATTGATATTGATAGCGGGCATGGGAAGGGTCGCGTTTTTTACACGCTCATACAAGCGGTGCACACCTGTTGTGGTTTCTTCAGAGAGACCATTGATACCAGCAGCAAGTTCTGGATAGGTATCCAACACCATATTTGTTAAATCTCCACCATCATCTAAAATCATATTTAGCGGTTTTCTATCTTCACCAAAGAAAAGTGTTTGTTCGATACACCATTCAAACTCTTGCTCATTCATGCCTTTCCAAGCATATACAGCTGTCCCTGCAGCGGCAATAGCAGCAGCGGCTTGATCTTGTGTTGAGAAAATATTGCAAGAACTCCATGTTACTTCTGCACCTAGCGCTTGGAGGGTTTCAATCAGCACAGCTGTTTGAATTGTCATGTGAAGGCAACCCGCAATTCGAGCACCTTTTAGGGGCTGCTGGTCTTTATACTCTTCTCGTAAGGCCATTAGTCCTGGCATTTCTGCCTCGGCTAGAGTGATCTCTTTGCGACCCCAATCTGCGAGAGAGATATCTTTTACTTTGTTAGGTGTATAAGGGAGTGTGTTTGTTGACATATAAAATGTAATTATTATCCCTACAAGGGCAGAGAACTTATTAATATATTTACTACTTTGTAAGGGTATTTATACTTAAAATTTTGAGTGCAAAAATACACAAAACCAATTTAAGTCTAATGCCTCTTTACAAAACTATAACAATTAATCCCAACACTAGGCTACTAATTTGGAAGATAGAAGAGCCTTTTGAGGTATTGACTAAAAATGTACAACTTACAGACCATTGCAAGGCGCGTGTTGATAGTATGAAAAGCGATTTGCATCGGCGCGGCTTTTTATCTGTGCGCCATCTTTTAGCCCATGTTGGATATACAGATTTTGATTTACTTTATGATCAAAACGGCAAACCCCATCTCACAGATGGAAACTATATTTCAATTTCTCATTCATATACTTTTTCTGCTATTATTATCAGTGATCATCCCGTGGGCATTGATATAGAAAAGCAGCGCCCTAAAATTTTAAAAATTGCACATAAATTTTCAACTCCACTGCCACACCCTTCCCTATCTAACAATCTGGATAGGATACGTAAACTGACTATTGTTTGGGGAGCTAAAGAGGCTGTATATAAAAGTTATGCCCAACCAGGAGTCAGCTTTTTAGAGCATATTTTTGTTGAAGATTTCACCCTCAATGACAGCCAAATTTTTGCCAAAGTAAGCACCCCTGCAAAAAGTGAAGCCTATGATGTCTACTTTCAAGAATTTGAAGGATTTACACTAGTATATGCACTTGCCGCCTGAGGGATCAAACAAGTGTACTTTTTGATTGTATTGTTTTTTATGGCCCAAATCAAAATACTACCTTTACACCTATAATATTAATGTCATGCATATTTCAGTAGAACTTACCTTTACTCCTT